>JBEKCN010000248.1:0-6857 GCA_050014855.1 Streptosporangiaceae bacterium
GAGCCGCCGCGTAGGCCACCGCGTGCCCGTGGTTGCCGCTCGAATGGGCCACTACTCCCCGCTGCCGCTCAGCGGACGGCAGCGCGGTGATCGCCGCATAAGCGCCGCGCAGCTTGAACGAGCCCACCGGCTGCAGCGACTCGGGTTTGATCAGCAGCGGGGACGGCAGCCCCGGAAAGGGCACAAGCGCCGTACGGGTGACGACATCGTGCAGGCGGTCGGCGGCGGCCCTGATCTCTGCAACAGATACAAGCTGGCCCATGCCGCCACAGTAAGGTAGCGGGCACACGGAATAATCAGGCCGCTCTAATTTTCCGAAATCTAGGCAGAAAGTACTCGTTAGTCGCCAAACTTAGGTCAGGCTCAGGTCCATGGGCCAACGGGGCTTAACTGGGAGGGGACTACGTTGGACGGCAACAACGAGCGGCTACTAACTCCGGGCGAGGTAGCGGCTCTGTTCCGGGTTGACCCGAAGACCGTCACGCGCTGGGCCGCATCTGGCCGCATCACGAGCATCCGTACGCCTGGGGGGCACCGGCGCTTCCGGGAGTCGGAAGTGCGCGCGCTGCTCCGCGGTGAGGGAGAGCCGTCAGCCGACGGTCAGACGGTTTTGTGACGTCCCGGCGGCCGGCATGGCGATGGTCCCGCCTCTCGTGGCGGTCGCACGGCCATGCCGGCCGCCCCGGCGTCGTCCATGGTCATCGCGCCGCGTGCAGCCCGCCGTAGGCCGGGCGCCACGCGAGCTTCTGCCGCTGGCCGGACGGGGCACGTCGACGGGCAGGCCGGGCGGCAAGCCGGATCGCGTCGCGGAAAGCGCAGGCAGGTGCTAGGCGGGATCGGCCTCGTCGCCCGGCTCGGACCAGCGGTAGTCGGAGTTTTGCCGGGCGATCGTCGCCGTCGCGCCACTGAGCCCGGCGGCGGGCCGCCTCGTCTTCGGTCATCGCCTGGGCGGCCAGTCGGGCGTACTCCGCGTCCTGTGGCCCGATTTCCACGTAAGCGTCGCCGATCATCCGCCCGTCATTGCCGATGGCGGTCTGCGGAACCATCAGGTTCCCGTTCGGTAGCCGTATTACGAACATCCCACGCTCACCTAGATGCCATAACGCCGGTTGAAGTAGAGCATCACATTCAGCGCCGTCCGGGTATTGCCGCCGAGCAGGTCAACCAGGGCCGGCCGCTGCCTGGACGCGATCGCCGCGAAGGCGTCCGCGAAGAACTCCTTGCGGCCCAGGCCACCGCGCTGGCGGTGGAAGTCGCTCGCCAGATGCGGCTGGCACTGATCGTAGAGCATCCGGAACTCGGCCGAGTCGGACTGCCATCGGCCGGCCGGCGCGTCGATGTCGTCCAGCGCATGCCCGACCTCGTGGCACATCACGTCCGGGGTGGGTGACGGCTGGGTCCCGACCACGATCTTGCGTTCGCCGTAGGCGCCGGCGCAGGCATCCCAGGTGGCCCGGCCGGAGGGCAGGGGCACCCCCCGGAGGGCGGTCATCTCGTCCAGCTGCGGAACGCCACCGGGCCCCACGAAGATGCCGTCGAGGCCGGCGGCGAGCTTGTCCTTGATCTGCTGGGGCAGCTCAGCCAGCCGGTCGATCGCCGCCGCCGCTTCGGCGGGCGGAAGCGTCGCGGGATCCCACTGCCGCCACAGCACGGCCTCCAGCGTGCCGCAGTTGCGGCGACCATCACCGCGGCTGGGCTCGCCCGTATTTTGCGCGTGCGCGAACGGGAGCCGCGGCCGGATGGATCCGGCCCGGCCGGCCGCTCGCGGGCCAGCGTCGGCCTGTCGCTGGGCGGGAAGGCTGGTGCGTTCGGTCTCGAGCCACTGCGGCCGGGCCGCCGCAGGCGGCCTGGCGCGGTTGCGGTCCCGGGTGGCCGGGGAGGCGGGCGGCGGGACGACCGGCGCGGTGCCATAGGGGCGCACCCGCGCTCGTGCCCCGCCCATGGGTACGCCGGGCGGATCGGCCGGGCGGCCAGGGCCAGCCACCTCCCCGCGGCCGCGGGGAGGTGGGTTCACCGGGCGCGGCGGGCGTGGAGCCGGCGAGCGCGCGCCGCCAGGGGGCCCCGCCGTGGCTGGGCCGCTGCCGTGGCTGTCCGCCCAGGGCGGTCGCCCCTCAGCCGCCCACGGCGCTTCGTTCCTTGGTGCGGGTACTTCGGCCGGGGCGGGCCCGGCGGCTTCCTGGCTGTGACGGCGGTGCCGTCCGGCGGTGTCGGCGGAGCTCGCGGACACGGCCTGCCCGCGCGGGTCACCTGCATGGCCGCGCGAGCGTGCCTCCCAGGGCCGGTCGTGCCGCGTCGTCTCCCCGGCCCGGCCACGCCGCGGCCCGAACCTGCCCGCACGCGGATGGGCGAGCCGGCGGACGCGCTCGAAGAGCCGTAGCCGCATGTCTCGCACTCCCTGTTCGCACTCGGGCGCCAGCGTACGACGAAAAAACGCGCAAGTCACTTTGTCGTGACCTTTGGTCATGAGTCGGTGATGCGTGGGGTTCGTATGCGGTTTCAAACTTGGCCAATGCAGATACGGGTGGTCCGGACCCACGGCTAGGCTTCGTGCATGTTGCTGCTCGGCGCCCTCTTCGTCCTCCTGGTGGCGGGCTTCTGGCTTTACTGCCTGGTCGACGTGGCGCTCACTCCTGGCAGCGAGTGCCGTGGCCTCCCGAAGGCCGCCTGGATCGCCATCGTCGCGGGGACCTTCGCGGCCGGCGCCGCAGTATGGCTGGGTTTCCGTGACCCAGCCCGGCCGACCCGGCCCATTCGGTCGCCCGGCCTTCAGCCGGCAGGCCTCAGCCCAGGCCCGCGTAGGAGTGCAGGCCCGTGATGAAGGTCTGCACCACCAGGATGTTGAACAGCAGGGCGGCGAATCCGATCAGCTGGATATACGCGGCCCGCCGGCCTCGCCAGCCGGCCGTGGCGCGGGCGTGCAGGAAGCAGGCGTAGACGACCCAGGTGATGAAGGCCCACGTCTCGACCGGGTCCCAGCCCCAGTAGCGGCCCCACGCCTGGTCGGCCCAGATCGCGCCGGCGATGATGCCGAACGTCCAGATCGGGAAGCCGAAGACAACGGTCCGGTAGGTGAGCCGGTCGAGCTCCTCCGCCCCGGGCAGCCGGCGCATGATGCCGTGGTCGGCCGGGCTGCGGCCGGCCGCCACCCGCCGGTTGTACCGTTCGGCGAAG
Source organism: Streptosporangiaceae bacterium (assembly GCA_050014855.1). GTDB lineage: Bacteria > Actinomycetota > Actinomycetes > Streptosporangiales > Streptosporangiaceae > Bog-532. The sequence continues at coordinate 3,172 of JBEKCN010000248.1, forward strand.
AGGTAGACGACGCCCAGCACGGCGGCGACGAAGAATATCCCGACCGACAGCGTCATCGCGGCCACGTGGATCGCCAGCCAGTACGACTGCAGCGCGGGCACCAGCGGGCCGGCCGGTGTATAGATGACCGTCTGCGCGAGCCCCAGCGCGACAACCACCGCGCCCATCACGAACACGCCGAGATGCCAGGCCCGGTAGCGCATCATCAGGGCAACGAAGAAGACGACCGTCACGCAGGTCAGCGCCGTGACGAACTCGTACATGTCGCCCCAGGGCACCCGGTGTACCGCCAGGCCCCGGGTGATGACGCCGGCCAGGTGCACAGCCAGGCCGGCGTAGGTCAGGGCGATCGCCCCGCGGATCAGCGGGCCGAGCCGCTCCCGGCCGTCCGCGGGCTGGTTCACCGCCGCCGGGGTGGCTGCCGCGGGCGGTTCCGCTGAGGCTGCTACGCTGCCCGCGCGCACGCCGGCCAGTTCGGCAACCGGCCGGGAGGTCTTCGCGGACGCGGCCGGCTTCACCCGTCGGCCGTAGGCGAAGTCGCCCGCGTAGGCCAGCATCGCGAGCGAGTAGATGACCACGGCCGTGATCAGGAGGTGGTCGCTGAGCTGCGCCAGCCCGAGGTTATCGGACATGGGCCTCACTCCGTCTCTGCACTGCGCGTCTCTTCGGTGGTGGGAGGTGGATCGTTGTCGCCGCGAGTCGGCGTGGCAGCGGTGACCGGCACCGGCCGGTCAGCACCGGGTGTGCCGTGGAACGCGGCTCCAAGGCCGGCCGCCAGCTCCGCGAATTCGGTCTCGAAGCCGCCGCCGACGTCAGAGCGGGCCAGGCCGCCCACGTCGACCACGGTGCGGCCGGATTCACCAGGGTAGGCGCGGACGAAGATCCGCCGCCGCCGGACGAGGAAGGACAGCAGCAGGCCCGCCAGGGCGACGATCCCGGAGATCAGGGCGGGCACCTGCCCCGGGTCGTAGGTCACCTGCAGGCTGATCCATTGCTTGTAGCCGGTAAACGTGAGCGTGCCCGCGCCGTTCGGCAGCTTCATCGACTGGCCCGGCGTCAGCACCTGCACGGGCGTGTCGAGCCGGTGCATGCCGGAGGTGTCGAGCTGGTACACCGACTGGGGTACGCCCGAGTTCAGGCCCAGGTTGCCGCTGTAGGGGATCATGCTGACCGCCGGCTGATACGGCGCCGGGAAGGCCGACTGGAGCTGGCCGTCCACGTCGACGGCGGTGGGCAGGAACACCCCGGCGAAGCCGAGCTGCTCCGGCTGCGCATCGGGCACCTTCACGACGCCCTCGGACAGGTAGGTGGACGTCTCGGCCGGCAGGAACGGGGTCGCCTGGTCGTACACGACCTTGCCGCGCCCGTCCGTCACCCGGAAGACCGGGGCGTACCCGTGCCCGATCAGGTACACCTTGGTGGAGTCCACGTTCAGCGGGTGGTTCACCTGGATGTCGTAGCTCCGCACCGGGCCGCCGGGCTGCGCCGTGTAAGAGACGTGCGCCCCGAAGACGGACGGCTGGTCGCGGTCCGGCCCGCTCAGGATGTAGCTCGCCGTGAACTTGTCCAGCGTCAGGCTGAATGGCGCCAGGTCGCTGGGCGACACCAGGTGCCCGGGATGGTACGCGTCGAGGTCGGTGACGGTGTCCGCGAAGCTGCTGCCCTCGACCACCACGCGGTCGGCCTTGTACCCGAGCAGGCCACCGAGGCTGACCGAGACCAGGACCCCGATGAGCGCGATGTGGAACAGCAGGTTGCCGAACTCCCGGCGGTACCCCTTCTCCGCTGACAGCCAGCCGTCGCCCCGGTGCAGCCGGAAGCGCCGCCGGGCCAGGAAGGCCTCCGCCGCGGCGGAGGCCTCCGCCGGCGTCATCGTCGTCTCGTAGCGCACGGAGTTCGGCAGCCGGGACAACAGGCGCGGCGCGGCCGGGGGCAGCGCCCGGGCCGAGCGGGCCAGCCGGTACGCCCGCGGCAGCACGCAGCCGGCCAGCGACACAAAAAGCAGCAGGTAGATCGCCGCGAACCAAGGGGCGGCGAAGACGTTGAAGAGGCCGAAGGCGTTGAGGAAGGGCGCCAGCGCCGGGTGGGCGGTGTAGTACTGCTGGACCGCGGCCGGGTCGATGCCCTCCTGCGGCAGCAGCGATCCGGGCACGCTGCCCACGGCGAGCAGGAACAGCAGGACGAGCGCGATGCGCATCGAGGTGAGCTGCCGCCAGCCCCACCGGGCCCACGCCGTCACGCCGAACCGGCCCGCGGCCGGGAGCTTCGGCGGGGCGGGATCACCCGGCACGAACTCACCCGGCGCGGCGGCCCCGGCACCCCCGCTGCCCGCCTCTGGCGCGCGCACGTCCGTCATCGGTTCATGCTCCAGCGGTCACCTTGGTCAGCATGCTGTTGAGGCTCGGGTACGTCACTCCGCCGATGATCCGCCCCGCGATCCGGCCGCTGCGGTCGATCACCAGGGTGCTCGGGATCGCCGCTGGCGGCACCGTGCCGCTGAAGCTGAGCGCGATCTCGTCGGCTGGGTCGTTCAGGCTCGGATAGGTGATACCGAAATTCTGCACGAAGGCGTCCGCGGTGGCGGGCGAGTCGCGGATATCGACCCCGACGAACCGGACGCCCTTGGACTTGTACTGCTCCGACTCCACGACCAGCGTCTCGGCCTCCTTGCGGCACGGCGCGCACCACGATCCCCAGAAGTTGAGCACGACCACCTGGCCGCGGTAGCTGCTCAGGCTGAGTCTGGCGCCGGACAGCGTGGTGCCGGAAACGGCTGGGGCCGCCGCCCGGCTACCGGCCTCGAAGTATGTGGCGGTGCCGCTGCCCGCGACGAAGTTGACCCCGTTGCTGGCCGGAGTGTTCGCGGCTATCTGGCCGCCGCACGCCGCCACGCCCAGGACGCCGGCGATGGCCATCACCGCCATGCCCGCGGCGCAGCGAACGGTAGTCGACGAGCGGAACACCAGGCAGATCTCCCGGACCCGGAAAACTCCTACAATGAGTAGTACCCGGCTCTATTGTGCCGCACCACCGAGATTAGCCTGACGCCGGGCCGGCTCAGCGTAGGTCACCCCGGTGATGGCGTCCCCGGTGTAGGTGAAGCTGGTGACGCTGGCCAGCGCACATTCGCGGTTGCTCGGGTGGTGCCACAGCCTCCGGCCTTCGACCCTCCGGCGCGTCACCCAGATGGGCAGCTGGTGGCTGACGCACACCACGTCGTGCCCGCGGGCGGCGTCTCGCGCGTCCGTCATCGCCGCGAGCACCCGCTGGACGACCACCTTGTAGCGCTCGCCCCAGGACGGGGAGAACGGATCCCTCAGGTACCACCAGTGCTCGAGCCGTCGCAGCGAGCCATCCCCCACCCCGAAGACCAGGCCCTCGAAGTGATTCCACGACTCGATGAGCCGCTCGTCGACGATCGGCTCGACACCGAACCGCTCGGCGACCGGCTCGGCCGTCTCCCTGGCACGCTCCAGCGGGGAGGTGAAGACGGCCACCACGTCCCGTTCGGCCAGATAGTCCGCGGCGGCCTTGGCCATGATCCGGCCGTCTTCGGACAGGTGATAGCCCGGCAGGCGGCCGTAGAGCAGCCCGCGCGGGTTCTCGACCTCCCCGTGCCGGAGCAGGTGCACAACGGTCGTATCGGCGCCTGGCCCGGGCGCGGCGGCACCCGCCGCGGCCGCGGC
>JBEKCN010000249.1:0-5976 GCA_050014855.1 Streptosporangiaceae bacterium
CCGCTGTTCGGTGTTCCGGAGGCCGCGCTGCTTGCGGAATTTCCGGCCCCTGACATCACGCGCAGAGTGATCGAGGCGGTGGGAGGCGGCAACCGGACGCACGCCAATATCGCGGCCGAAGCCGGCAGCCGGACCGGAGCGGTCCCGTCGGGAACGCTGACGCCGATATTGCACCGGCTGGTCGATGACAAGCACGTACTCGCCATAGACGAGCCGCTGTCGGTCCGGTCAACCAAGCCGGCGCTCTACCGGATCGCCGACACTAGCCTGCGGTTCTACCTGGCAATGGGGAGATCGGCCCATGAACTGAGTCGGCGAGGCCGGGCCGCGGCGGCGGCCGGGCTGATCAACCGCAGGTGGGTGTCCTGGCGGGGCCGCGCGGTGGAGCCCACCATTCAGGAAGCGCTGTCACTCGCGGCCGCTGATCTTCCCTGGCCGGAGGCTACCGCCGTCGGCGGCTGGTGGAATCGCGCGTTCGACCCGGAGATCGACCTTATCGGCGCCGACCGTGCACCAGTGGCCAGGAAGCTTTGGTACGCCGGCTCTGTCAAATGGCTCGATCGTCCTTTTGGCGCCCCGGACCTGGCCGTGCTGCAGCGCAATGCCCCGCAGGTGCCCGGGTTCGACCCCGAGCAGGCAGCCCTGATCGGTGTATCCCGTAGCGGCTTCACCGATTCAGCGACCACAAACCTCGCGCTTTGCTGGCTTCCCGAGGACATCATCAGCGCATTCGCGTCACCGGCGGCAGGCTGATCTTGGCTTGGTATGACTCTCCAGCATTGTTGCCATGCCAGCTTCCTCAGACTGATCCTGCTGCCGCGTTGGCAGCGGCGAGGTCGAAGTACGCGGGGTCGTATTCTTCGCCGGCCCATGCGCGCATCTCCTCGCGTTCCGGACTCGGCGGCCCGGCGAGCAGCTCCTTGAGGTCAGTGAATCCGCCGGGGCCACCGCAGTCCTCGGGCGGGCACGCGCCCTCGCCCTCGGTGCACTCCGGGTACACCGCGGCCGCATCTGCCGTGGCGCTGGCCCCGACGGCAAGCTCGTGTTCCCAGCCGTCGCCGAAGTCGTACTCGTAACTGGCCAGGTCCCCGGTCTTCACCAGATCACCGACCCGGAACTGCTTCTCGTTGAGCGTCTCGAGCTCATCGTCCAGGTACGCGGGGCCGTATTCCCGGTCGGCGATCCTGAACATGTGCAGGTGAGAGTTCTGCCACCCCATCGCGGCCTGGATGACGCCATGGACCCGGTCGAGGTGTAGCCAGCGGGGATCACTACCTGCCGCCACACCGGCGGGCCGTCCACGCCGACGAGCGTAATCCGCATCCGGAGCACTGGATCGCCGGGCTGTGCCATACCGCGGACACGGCGGATCGCATACCGGCCCAGATCGGTGAGTCCGGCGGAATCGGCCTCGTGGTCGAGCACCACGACACCGAGAACGTGGAGAGCGGCCATCGCGATCGTGACGTCTACCGCGATCGTGCGCCGCAGTGAGTCGTGCTGGAGCGCGGTGAGGCCGGTCAGCATGTACCGGGCCTCGATCGCGTGGTAGGCGATGTCGCTGAGCTCGTCGAGCGGGCAGCGCCCAGCGCTGCGGAGCAGCGCGGTTGTCAGCTCCTGGCTGATGTCGGTGAACTCGTCGCCGACGAGAGACTGGCGCCAGGTGTTCCGCGGGAACAGCGGCCTGCCGAGCCGCGGATAGGCCTCCAGCAGGGCCAGGACTATAGGTCGAGCGGCCTTTCCGCGAGCGCGGCGTTCTTCTTGACCGCCATCAGCTTGGTGCCGCTGACCCGTACCAGGCGCGCGGCCTTCGCCCACTCCACGATCCGGTTGAGATGAGCGAGATCCTCGCTAGATCTTGTCTTGAAGACCCGGCCGCCGATTTCCGGGTCGATCGTGTCGCCGGTACCGAGTAGCTCCACGAGATGGCGAGCGTCCGCCAGGCCGATGCGCCCGGTCTGGGTGAGCTTGCGTCCCAGACCGACCCATGCCAGGAGCGAGCGAATCTGACTCGTGAGTTCTGCCTTCCCGGCGGCGGCCTCCACCAGCATGAGATAACCCTAGGGGCACGGGAGGCGCCACGATCCACGCAGAGCCAAGACCATCTTCATCTGCGGTTGGATAGGTACGTGGCTGATGCGCGGGTGGCCGGAGTGAAGCGGTTGATCGACGGATTGCGGCGAGACCCGCGGCAGCATCCGTACCGTGGCCGGGGCGAGTATTCCATGCGTGCGCGGGAGGCTGCGGGCGCGATCGCGGACATGATCGAGTCCGGCGGTGCCGCGGACGCCGTGCCGCTGGCGCGGCGTGCGGTGGAGCGGGTCACCGCCGCGATGCTGCACATGGATGATTCCTCGGGCATCATCGGCGGTGACCTGCGGATGCTGACCGCCCTGTATGCACGCGCCTGCCGCGCTGCTCCTCCGGACCCCCAGCAACTCGCGGCCTGGCTGGTGACGTCGCGGCTCGACGGGCCGGGCTGGCCGGACATCGAGCTCGCTGACTTCGCTGACGCGCTCGGGCAGGCCGGGCTGGACGAAGTCGCCAGGCTGGTGACGGAACGCCGTATCGCCGCCGATCCTGACTCGTGGGCGGCGATCGGCATCAAGCTCCTGCGGCAGCAGCTGGCCGCACTTTCGGGTGACGTCGATGCCTACGTCGCGGTGCTGGCCGAGAACCTGCATGGCGCCCGGCAGTACGGCGAGATCGTCACGGTGCTCCGGGACGCGGGGCGGGGGGCCGACGCGGAGCGATGGGCGCGCCGTGGCCTGGCCGAGGATCCTGCGGGTTACTGGGCTGACGGGCTTCGTGAGCAGCTCGCCGGGCTGCTGCTGGCGAGCGGGCGTGGCGAAGAGGCCGTCTGCGTCCACCGTGCGGAGTTCGAGCGGCGCACGCTGCACCAGGACTACTCCAGGCTGCGGGATACGGCCGAACGCGCCGGCCAGTGGCCCGGGCTCCGGGAATGGGCGCTGGAATACCTGCGCGCCCGGGCGCAGGTTAAGGAGTTCTACGTGCGGGAGCTGGTCAGCGTGCTCATCAGCGAGGAGTTGCCCGACGAGGCCTGGACGACCGCGGTCGCCGCACCGGGACAGGTGCCGGAAGAGCAATGGCTAGAGCTGATCGGGCTGCGGGAACCCGGCCATCCCGCCGACGTGATCGGCCCGTTGCGGGACCTGATCGAGCTGGGTATCGAGCGGACGAGCGACAAGTACCGCTACCCCAAGGCGATCAAGGCCCTCAAGCGGCTCCGGGACGACTACCAGCGCGCGGGTGACGAGGAGGGCTTCACCACCTACCTGGACGAACTGCGGCAACGGCAACGCCGCAAGACATCCTTCATTGCCAAGCTGGACGCCGCGTTCGCGTCGACGGCGGACTGAGCTGGCTACGTAGTCTGGTCATTCCGGGTGCGGCGAGGCGGTTCCGCGTTCCCTGCTGGTCAAGAAAGGCTGCCGCCAACCGCATCTCTCACCGTCCGTTTCCGCCACGCACAGCCAGTACAGTCGGCGTTCGCCGCGGTCACTATCACCCGAGCCTGCCTGATACCGGTGAGATAAATCTGTAGCGCGCTTGCGCCTGCTGGCTGGAATTTTGTCCACTGACCTGCAGAAATGCCTTTCTGTTAGGCCGCAGGGGACGTGATCTGCAACTGGGCTGCCCGGGCCGACGGAGTCGGCGACGGAGGCGCAGTTCGACGAGACCTTCACGGTCAACGTCAAGATCCCGTTCTTTCTCGTCGCGACCCTGGCCCCGGCTATGGCCGAGCGTGCCCGGGGTGCGGGGCGGTCACTGAGGGCGAGCTGCCCGCGCACGTGCGGGCGCGGGCCGGCTTCGGGCCGGAGACCTGCGCGCAGGCCGCGAACCTGGTCAGCGGCCACCACATCCCCGTCTACCGGGCGACGGTGCTGTTGTGCCAGCTCGCCGGGATCACCGTGTCCACGGGATGGATGGCCGGCATCCGGGGGAAGGCCGCCGCGCTGGCGGAAGCCAGCGGGTTCATGGACCGGGTCCGGGAACTGCTCAAGACGGCCCCAGCGGTCCACGCTGACGAGACCCCCGCCCGCGCCGCGGCCGGGACCCGGTATGTGCACCTGGCCTGCACCCGGTACCTGACGCACATGCACACCGGTGACCGGTCCGCCGAAGCGATCGACGCCGGGCAGGTACTGCCCGGCTACCAGGGCATCATCGTGCGCGACGGCTACGCCGGCTACGGGCACCTGACCAGCGCCCTGCACGCCTGGTGCGGGGTCCACCTGCTACGGGACCTGAAGGGCCTGTACGACTTCGAGCCCGCCCAGCAGGGATGGGCATCGGCGATGGCCGCCCTGCTGATCGAGGCCCGCGACGCCGCCGCGGCCGCCCGCCTCGCCGGGCAGGCGGCCCTCGGCGCCGCCGTCCTAAATGACCTGGTCACCCGGTACCGGGCACTGGCCGCCGAAGGGCTGACCGCCAACCTCTACCGGCGCACCACGACCGCGAAAGACGCCCGCCGCCTCGCCCGCCGGTTCCGCACCTTCGAAGACCTGATCTTGCGCTTCGCTACCGGCCCCGACCTGGATATCTTCTCCAACAACGAAGCCGAGCGGACGATCCGCCCCGTCAAGGTCCAGCAGCGCAGCTCCGGAGGGTCCTGGCGCACCCTCGAAGGGCTCGCCGAGTTCGCGCTCGTCCACTCCTACCTGTCCACCGCTGCCAAATGGGGCATCAGCAAACTCGACGCCCTCCGCGACCTCTTCGGTGGCCATCCCTGGCTCCCGCCCGCCATCGAACCTGCCCGATAACACGCCAACGCCCGCAACCCGTCATCTCACGCCGCTGACGCTTGGTGAATAGCTACGCGGGAACTCGGTATAAAGCAATGCGTCGGGCGCACGGGAATATGCTATGATAATGCCCTGTCCGAATCGGTCAACGGGACACTGAAAGTCGAGCTGGTCCACCGGACTGTCTACCCGACGCGGCAGAAAGCCCATGATGATATTGCCCGCTGGATCGAGCTTCGGTATAATCGTGCTCGTCTCCACTCGGGACTCGGTTACCGGACTCCGCAAGAGGTCATGGACGAGTACCTGAACGGACAGGAAGTCGCGTGAATTAGCCGTAAATTCCCTGTCCGGAAAACGCGGGGCAGCTCAGACACCGTCGGCGGCGCGAATGCGATCCGGTCGTTCAACGCGGCGGCTGGCCTGCTGGACACCTCGCCGTCCGCATGCGTGGAATGCGCGGGATTCCCATGGCCGGGATGGGGCCTGACGACGACCATCCCTACTGACCAGATCGCGCTGCTGCGCCAGCTTGCCGGGCCCAGCCTGCTTCTCACGAACGCGGAACGCAGTGACGCATTGCGGCTAATGGAGAACGTGACGCCGTCGCAGCGCTGGGGTGTGTCCGGCGGTGTCCCGCTACAGGCGACAGTGGCCCTGAAGAACGGGTGGCTGCCCCTGAACAGCGCTGGAACCGACTGGCAGATCAACAGCATCGGCTGGATCTCCGGCCTCGGCCGGGATTACCTGATGGCCGTCCTCACCACAGGGAATCCGGTCGAGCAATACAGCATCGACACGATTGACCAGCTGTCCGCGATCGTGTGGGCGGCCATGAGGTAGCTGCCGGCCAGCGGCCCGGTCATAGCTGGTTCCACTGATATGCGGTCAGCCCGTATTCCGCGGCGATGGGATCCCACTGGCGGGCGAAGGCCATCTTGTCGGTGGTTGCCTGATCATCTGGGGCGGCCGCGGCCTCGAAATGGGGGTTCGCCTGGGCGTTTTGGGTGCATCCTTGGGATGCTTCATCCTGTGCCCACTGGGCGAGGTCCTGATCAGCCGAAGCCGATGCCTGCCACGCGGCGGACAAGGCCTGGAGCATGTGCGCGGGCAGCGCGGAACGCGCGGGAAGGATCGCGAGCTGGCTGAGCAAATTCTGGCGCGAGGCAGCGGCTTCTTCGAAGGTTTTCTGGTCCTGGCTCAGGGTGGG
>JBEKCN010000250.1:0-5956 GCA_050014855.1 Streptosporangiaceae bacterium
TGGGTAGATGAGTGGACGGCCACGGCCGATCGTCTCGCGCAGGAGGCAGCCGCCAACGCCGCGAGCGGCCGCACGTGCTCGGCTGCCGGTCAGTACCTGCGCGCATCGCTGTATTACTCGGTGGCGACGTACTCGGCCGACGGCACGGGGGACCCGGCCCTGTTCGCGTCGCTGTGGGACAAGCACCGCGCCGCCTGGGACCAGTTCGTGGACCTGGGCGACTTCGGCGGAGCGGTCGCAGAGCGCATCGGGATCCCCTACGAGCCACGACGCTGCCGGGATATTTTTTCCGGTCCGGTCCGGCCGCTGAGCCACGGCGGACGCTGATCTTCAACAACGGCAGCGACGGCTCCGTCGTCGGTGCGTGGACCGACGGGATCGCCGACGCGCTCGCGCGGGGCTGGAACGCGATGACGTTCGACGGCCCGGGGCAGAACGCGGCGCTGGTGCGGCAGGGCCTGTCGTTCCGCCCAGACTGGGAGAAGGTCATCACGCCGGTCGTTGATTTCCTGTCGGCCCGCGCTGACGTTGACGGCGGGAAGCTGGCGCTGCTGGGTGTCAGTCAGGCCGGTTACTGGGTGCCCCGGGCGCTTGCTTTTGAGCACCGCATCGCGGCCGGGGTGGCAGACCCCGGTGTCGTGGACGTCTCGACGACGGTGCTCGGGCATCTGCCGCACACGATGATCAAGCTGCTCGAAGCTGGCGAGCGGGAGAAGTTCAACCGGGACATGGAGTGGGCACTGAAGATCTCCCCGTCAACGCAATCGTTGCTCGCGTTGCGTATGCGGCCGTACGGAGTCACCACGACGTACGAGTTCTTCTCCGCCGCCCGCGACTACGTGCTCACCGACGAGCTGATCGCCCAGATCACGACCCCCGTCCTGATCACCAACCCCGATAATGAGCAATTCTGGCCGGGGCAGTCCCAGGAACTCTTCGACAAGCTCCCCGGCAGAAAAGCGATCGTCGCGTTCACCGAGGCCGAAGGGGCCGACTCACATTGTGAGCCCGCCGCGTCCGGCATACGCGGCGAACGCATCTTCGACTGGCTCGGCGAGCAGATCCCGGCCTGATCGAAAGACCGCTATCAGTCCCGCTGTGGCGCACGTCGGCGTATCTGAGCAGTCACTATGCGTTTGGGGGGCCGGGCTCACCGGCACAGCCGGCTGGAACCACCCCGCCGAAGTTCGCGGCTGAGGTTCATCGGTTGCCCAACCGGCGATAGGGCGGGCGCTACACGGGCCTCGGCAGACTGGCTCCGGCGTTCAAGCCAAACACGATGTGCCACGGGCGCAGCTCGGCGGTCACGATTTTGGCGCCGACGGCCGGATCGACGGTCAGTAGCTGGCGGGCTTCCGCTTCGCTCTCGACCTCGAAGACGGCCACCCAGGTTGTGCCATCTCTGGAGTGTGAGACCTGGAGCAGCTTGTGAGCTGCCCCCAGCTTCTGCAGGTATGCGTTGTGCGGACCGATAGCCTGCTGGCTGGCGGGCCTGCCCGCGATCCAGGCGGGTCCCGGCGAGTAGATAATGGCGTACTCCATGGCTGGATATCGTCCCAACTGTTTACTGAATCGTTCTGAGCTTGCTCATCATCGGCTGGCTGGCAGACCCCTTCCAGGTGGGATCAAGCACGCCATACCAGTCCGGCTGGCTGGGGTCGCGCCCAGGAGCCGCAGACTGCGTCCCGTTGAGCGCCCAGTAACACCAGTTGATGTTGTGGTCCTTGATGTACTGAACCAGATAGCTAAACCAATTTCCCTGCGGGTTCACGTCGTTCACGTTTGTGTAGTACCGTGGCGGCGTATTGTCGTTCGGCTTGTGGCCGTTGGGCGTGCCGAACTCGCCGATCCACACCGGCGCTATTCCCTGTTGAGCAATGTAGCCCCAGGTCTGATCCCAGACGCCCCGGCAGGCGTCCGGGGTCGATGCCGTTGTGCCGAGCTGACACCAGGCAAGGCCGCTGGCGGCATCCGTCCCGTAGTCGTGCGCGGAGTACACCAGCCGGTTGGGCACGCTGAGGGTGAGGGGCCGGGGTGCAGGCCGCCCGCCTCCGGCTTTGCCGACGCCGACCAGATTGCCGCCCCCCCAGTACAGGTAATTGGAGCCGTCGAAGATGGGCCCGGCCGGATCGTAGCGGACGCCCTCGGCGAAGATCAGCAAGTCAGGGTTCAGGCTCAAGATATGGTTGCCGGCGCGCTCCGCCGCCGAGGCCCAATCCCGCGGATAGCCCGTCACGTTTGGATCCCCGTATCCCCACAGGGATCCGCCGTTTCCCGGCCAGACGGAAGAATCGGCGGGGGGAGCTGTCGGTTCGTTGCGCAGATCGCAGCCGATGATCGTCGGATCGTTCTGGTAGCGCTGGACCAGCCGCCCCCACGTGCTGAGCCAGACAGACTCGGGATACGGCTGTGTGTACCACAAGCCATTGCTCTCCCAGCTCCAGCCTGCCTCGGAGCGGTGATTGTCGAGAACGACCTTGAGCCCGTGCCTTGCCGCGGCGGCGATCAGCGCGTCCATGATTTGGAGCACGGTCCGCCCCTGCAAGTGGTCGTTGGCATCGAGATATTTATCGATGCGCGGGTTGGACTGCACGGCCTGGACGGAATAGGGGAGCCGGATGAGATTGAAGCCCAGATTCACGACGTTCCGGCAGATGTAATCGAGCGTCTGGTAGCTCAGCCCGCCGGGCACCATGCTATTGCAGTCGAAGCCGTACCAGTTGACTCCGGCCAGGGATACCGGGTTATTACCGGCATCGAGAATCTCCGCGCCCCGGGTGTGAAAGTATCCTGCTGGCAGCGGCGCAGCCAGGGCTTCCGACATCTGGCCGAAGAGAGTCGGCCCCCCGGCCAGTGCGGCCGCACCCAGGCCCGCCCCTTCCAGAAGACGCCGCCGGGTAATGCCCCGCACGCGGCGCCGGGCAGAATCTTTGTCGCCCATACCCACTCTCATACGTTGCCGCGAAGGCTTTCGATACCCGGCTCTGCGAGCCCTGAGCCGCCCCCTGATTCCGGACACCTGGATTTTCGGATTTCCCGCGCAGCGGCCGTCATCTCCCGGGACTCGCCCATGACCTCTTGCCGGGCCCGGTACCCGAGTGCGGAATGAAAGCACTGGCAATTTTAGCGCAACCCGATGAAGTGGCCGGTATCTTCCCCTGCCGTCCGGCGTGTCGGGTATTTTATCTTGTATTGCCTCCGACGTCGGCGATCGGCCGTGATGTCTCGATCACTATTCTTGCGCCATTTAATCGAGCAGCGATTCGCGCAAGCGGCAGCGGCTCTGGCGCGCTCGCCGCGCGGCTCGCACGGTCATAGGTCCTGGCTTGATCCTCCCAGCGCGGCGCAGATCACCCCTACTTACGCGCTCTTCCTAACGCAGAAAGACAGCGTTCACGGACACTTGGGGTACATGCACGTATCTTTACCGAACACAAAATGCGCTGGCTGACCGTAACGAGATCGGGCTTGAGAATGAGCACGTCATCGCCGTAATGTATGCGGCGCTTACCGGCGCACTTCGGGGGACATCTCTCTCCTTTCCCGTAACAGCGCGGGTAACGCGGTTTATGGCGGGCGTAAAACGCATTCATCGCCCAGCCACCTGCTCCGTTGACGACCCAGCAAAGGCGTGCCCTGATGACCGACGCTCCACCCGTCCGCCGCAGGATCCTTGGCGCAGCGCTGCGCCGCTTCCGCAAGGAGGCCGGCTGCACGCTCGATGACGCCGCCCGGATCCTCGACTCGAGGAGATAGCAGCGGACACGTGATCAGCAGCGGACACGTGATCAAAGGGACGGTCACGCGCTCCGGATCGCAGCTCAAGTGGATGCTCTGGTACCTCAGGGACAATGAAGACACGCGCCGCCTAAGCGCCGATGATCGCGTCAATCAGCTGTGCCCACTGTGCCAGGTGGCGGTCGCCGACGTAATTCTCCCGGATGTACTCCTTGCCTGCCTTGCCCATGAGCCTTGCGTCGTCCGGGCTGTCGAGCAGTTGCCGCACCGCCGACCCGAACGCGGCCAGATCGGCCGGGTCGGGCAGCAGGATGCCGGTGCCGTCCACGACCTGGTCCAGTATTCCGCCGACGGCCGAGCCGACCACCGGGCGTCCCTTCCACATGCCTTCGGCCACGGTCAGCCCGAATCCCTCGGCGAGGCTCTTCTGCACGATCACCTGCGCATGACGCTGGATCGCGTTGACCATCGCCGCGTTCTCCTCGACGTCATCAAGCGGCAACGTCACCAGCAGCACCCGCGCGCGGGCGGTTGCGGGCAGGTCCCTCCACTGCGCCAGGCATTCAGCCAGGACCAGGGCACCCTCAGGATCATCGGCAACCTCGCTCATCATGGGGCCGACGAGCATCAGGTACCCGGCGCCGCCGGGCACCACGTGCTCGGCGAAGCCGCGCATGACACCGGACATGTCCTTGAGCCGGTCCCAGCGCGAGACCTGCACGACAACAGGATCGGCCGGGCCGGGCCAGACCTCGCCCGTCACCAGCCCGGCGCGGGTGACTTCCCCGACCGTCCCGTCGCGGCGCGTGAAACGCCCCGGCACCCGGGGCGGCTGGCCGTCCAAGACCCCGATGGTGGCCAGGATCGCCTGTACCGTGGCGGCGTCGAGTTGCTCGTTCTTCGCGGAGAGCGGGTCGATGGACGGCGGGATGATCCAGGCTTGTTCCGGGGAAATCCACGACGGCACGTACTGCCGCCGGGTGAAAACGAAGGCGTGCACGGGCGCCAGATATGGCCGCAGGAAATCCCATGCCGCGCGGGTCGCGTCGTTCTGCCAGCCCACGCCGATGTGGCAGCGCCACACCACCCGCGCGCCGGCCCCGGCCAGGGCAGCCGCCAGCCCGGCGGTCTGCGGGTCATGGAGCAGCACGATATCGCCCGGGCGCACCTGCCTGAGCAGCTCGTCCGCATTCGCATCCAGGACCTGGCCGTAATGGCTGGCGTCAGCGCTGCTCAGCGGCCCGGCGCCGGCCTGGCCGTGAATCTGGTTGTGCAGTCTCTTGGTGATCGCGAAGAAGTCCGGGTCGCCGCCGATCACCGCCCAGCGGACCGCGATGTCCAGGCCCGCGATGTACCCCACGAGCACTTGCAGCATCTCAGCGACCCCGCCGCCGACGGCGGTCGAGCTGACGTTCCAGATGGTCCGCTGCCCCAGCCTGTCCCGGAACCGGGCGGCCACGGTGACCAGCCGTGCGTATCGCTCGGTCCCGATGACCGGCTCGAGCACGGCGACCGGCGTCCCGGGCACAGCGACCTCGTGCAGCCGCCCGAGCTGGAGCGCCTGCGGCCTGGCCGGGAGCCGGGTGGAGCCGTCGGCTGACGGGTAGGGCGGCGGGCCGGCTGTGACGTGTGGTGCCGGTCGTTCGGACATGCGGTTACTTCCTTCGCGAGGGGGCCGGGTCGCTGGGACATTGGCCGGTTCCCCTGCGCGGACCTGGCATCCCGCCACTTTCCGACAGCTGGTTCCCGGTGCCTGCTCTATCTTATACCTGAAATTATTTTCCAGAAATATCATGCTTCTTCCGGACGGAGTGGGGAGCTGGAGTTTCCTGGTCTTCCAGCCGCAAGGCAGGCATGAAGGCATGCCCGCGAACTTTCAGCCGATCCACAGTAATTTTCACCGCACTCACCTGGAAACGCAGGTTCGTGCCTGACTAGCTGCCCGAACTGTGCTGGCGGCCGGGCGGGCGGATCCGGGGCCGGATCACCCGCTGGTCGAGCCAGGCCGACGCGACGCCGACCGCGACGCCGATGACCGTGTCCGCGAGCCGGAGGATCGGCTGCTGCCAGGCGCCATGCGGGCTGACCGCGGCTATCAACAGGACGACCGTGGTCGTGATCGCGGCGGTGATCGCGTCGCCGGGACGGCCGATCAGCGTCGCGGTCAGCGCGCTCACGCCGACCAGCACCGCCAGCGCCCACGTGTGGAACGGCAGGA
>JBEKCN010000251.1:0-5949 GCA_050014855.1 Streptosporangiaceae bacterium
CCATGCGGACGGGCCAGCGGTCCTGCACCGCTGGCCCGTCCGCACGCCTGGGGTCCCGCACGCCTGGGGGCCCCGCGCCTGACCGGGACGACCGGACGAAGGCGGCGCTGAACCGGCTGCCGGCCCGTAACCGCGCCCTGCTGACCCTGCTGGCCGCCGAGCTGAGCTACGGCGAATTGTCCGCCGAGCTGCGGATGCCGGTCGCCAGCATCGGCCCGATCCGGGCCCGCAGCCTCCGGCTGCTGCGCCGCGAGCTGGCCGCGGTCGGCATCGACGGCGACGCACTGATCGCCTGACCGCGGGATTGTCGGGCTTCCCCCCTATGGCCCCGCGGCGACCTATTCGCCGAGCCGGCCCTGCGCAGCCTGCGGGGCTTCGGCCGGTACCTGGTGGTCGGGTTCAGCGGCGGCTCCATTCCCGGGCCGGGGCTTAGGGCTGCCTCAGTCGCGCGCGCAGCCGCTCCTGGTCGGGGCCCGAAAAGCCGTGCTCGTTGAGCCACGGGACGACGCCGCCGTACCGGGCGTCCATCAGCTCCAGGAACGCGGCCATCGTCTCCGGGTGCGGCTGATGCGAGTCGGCAGGCCGGCGGTTGATGTCATCGACGTACGTGGCGGAACGCCGCAGCCGGCTGAGTATCGCCTCGGTCCGCTCGCCCGTGGCGGCATAGTCGGCGACCACGGCATCGGGGCGGACACCGGCCACGGTCAGCGCCAGCGCGACCACCACCCCGGTCCGGTCCTTGCCCGCCGCACAGTGCACCAGTACGGCGCCCTCGGAGTCCGCGATCGTGCGCAGCGCGGCCACTACCTGTCCGGGCCGGTCCTCGAGATAGCCCAGGTAGTGCCCGGCCCGGGGATCGCCAGGAAAATGGGACCGGTCCTGGTCGTCACGGGTCAGCAGCACGTCGGCGACCACGTCTGTGGCGTGGCCGGCCTCCGGCAGCACCGGGTGGTGCACGTGCCGCACCCCGGGGACCGCATCCAGGGGTGCCGGGCCCTCCGCGGCGAGCTCCGCGGTGCTGCGCAGGTCGACGACCGTGGTCAGGCCGACCTCCTGGACCAGGATGGCGACGTCAGCAGGCGACAGTTCCTGCAGGTTGTCGCTGCGCAGCAGGCGGCCGCCGACGGTCTTCCCGCCGTCCGTAGTGAGCAGGCCGCCCAGGTCACGGGCATTGGCGGCACCTTCGAGCTCGATCCACGGCATGACACCATCCTGACAGCACACGCCGGGGGCCCGGCAAACCGATAACGCCAAACGCCCGGTGAACACTCATGGCCGGCCGGTTAAGCTCGGCGCTGATGCCGACTGTCCTGATCGTTCACCACACGCCGTCGCCTGCGCTGCAGGAGATGTTCGAGGCCGCGGCCCGCGGGGCCCGGACCGACGAGATCGAGGGTGTCGAGGTGGTCATCCGCCCGGCCCTCACGGCAGCCGCCGCCGATGTGCTCGAGGCGGACGGTTACTTGCTCGGCACGCCCGCGAACATTGGCTACATGTCCGGGGCGCTCAAGCACTTCTTCGACGGCATCTACTACCCGTGCCTGGAGGCGACCAGGCGCCGTCCCTACGGCCTGTATGTGCACGGCGGCATGGACACCGGCGGCGCGGTGCGCGCGGTGGAGTCGATCACGACCGGCCTGCAGTGGCGGGCGGTCCGGCCGCCGGTCTGCGTCACCGGCCCGCCTGGCCGGGCGGACCTGGAGGCTTGCTGGGAACTAGGCGCGCTGATGGCGGCCGAGGTCGCCGGCTGATGGCCGCCGAGGTCGACGGCTGACGGGGCGCGCCCAGGGGCCGGCTCCGCCCGCGAGTTCCGGGAGTATTCGAACAAAGTATTGATGGTGGTTCGTTGTCGCTGCTAACCTTCGACCTAGGTAACGACCGGCGGAGGGAAAGCGGATGGCGGGCACAGACGCGGTGGGCGCAGCTGCGATGAACGCAGATCTGGCTGGCATTCATCCGGCCGGCACTGATCCAGTTGGCACCAGGCCGGCCGGTACCAGTCCGGCCGGCACCCTGCCCGCGCTGAGCGTGCGGCAGGAAAAGGTGCTCCAGTTCGTCCGCGACGCCGTGCGGCGGTACGGGTACCCGCCGTCCATCCGTGAGATCGGCGAGGCGGTAGGCCTGCGCAGCACGTCGAGCGTCTCCCACCAGTTGGAGGCGCTGCAGAAGAAGGGCTACCTGCAGCGGCATTCGGGCCGCCCGCGGACGACCGAGCTGCTAACCAGCCCGTCCGCGGATGCCCCCGGGCCCGCGCCCGCACCCGCACCCGCCGAGGCGGACCACGAGCCCCTGCCGCCCGCCTTCGACATCGCCTCGCAGGAGGCGGCGTACGTGCCCTGGGTCGGCCACATCGCGGCCGGCAGCCCGATCATCGCCCAACAGCAGATCGAGGACACCTTCCCGCTCCCGAAGCAGCTGGTCGGCGAGGGCGAGCATTTCCTGCTCCGGGTCCGTGGCGACTCGATGATCAACGCCGCGATCACCGACGGGGACTGGGTGGTGATCCGCGCCCAGGAGAATGCGGAGAACGGCGAGATCGTCGCGGCCATGCTGGAGGGCGAGGGCGACGAGGACGAGGCGACGGTCAAGACGTTCAAGAAGAGCGATGGCCATGTGTGGCTGATGCCGCACAACCCGCTGTATGACCCCATCCTCGCCGACCACGCGACGATCCTCGGCAAGGTCGTGTCGGTGCTCCGGCGTATCTGAGCCGGCCCCGGATCGGAGCCGCACGGCGTGCTCGCCGGCTTGGGGTGGCTTCCCCGCGCCCCAGACCGTCTCGGGTCAGGTACGGGTGATCTGGGCCCAGACGACCTTACGGATGATCTTGCGATGGCTGTCGTCTTCCTCGGCAGGGAAGTAGTAGCCCCACCGGCGGCTGATCGTCTCCACCAGCAGCAGGCCCCGCCCGCCTTCGACATCGAGCTCCGTCGCGGCGGAGACGGGGGCCCGCGGGCTGCTGTCGCCGACCTCCACGACCAGCTGCCGCCCGTCGGAGGCGAGCCAGAGCCAGACGGAGGGCACGCCCAGGTTCTCCTCGTCCAGGCCCGGCACGTCGCGGCTGAGCCCCGCGGATGCCTGGATGGCGTTGGTCACCAGCTCGGAGACCACCAGCTCGACCGCCTCGTCCAGATCGGACAGGCTCCATTCCCACATGACGTTCCGCGCATGCAGCCGCGCGCACGGCACGGCACCGTGCAGTGCGCCGAGCTCCAGGTATGTCCGCCGCCCCCATGTGCCGGTCGCCGGCCGCTGCTGCGGCGGGCGGTGGAACGGGAGGCTGGCGGCAGCCATCTCGCTCATCACCTCGCAGTTTGCCCGATCAGGGCGAAGAAAAGAACTCGATCATGCCGTTCCGTATGATGCAGATAAGCATCATGCGCGATTAATGGAGGCGGCCGGGTGCCGGACCTCAGCCCTGCGGTGCGACGCAAGCGGCTTGGCCTCGAGCTGCGCCGGCTCCGTGAGCAAGCGGGTCTTACCTGCGAGGACGTGGGATCACAGCTGGAGTGCTCGGGTACCCGGGTAAGCCGGATCGAGACCGGGCGGATCAGTATCAGGCCGGGAGACGTCCGGGAATTGCTGGACATCTACGCGGTGACCGGCAGCGACGTCACAGCCCTCATCCAGCTGGCCCGGGAGGCCCGGCGCAAGCCGTGGTGGCACGCCTACGGCCGGATCGTGCCGAGCTGGCTGGAGACCTACATCGGGCTGGAAACCGAGGCGGCCCGGCTCCGCGACTTCCAGCCGCTCGTCGTGCCGGGCCTGCTGCAGACCGGGGATTACGCTCGCGCCACGCTGACGGCGGCCCCGGACGCCGGCCGCGGTGAGGCCATCGAACGCGAGGTGGCGCTGCGGCTGGAGCGGCAGGCGATCCTGGCCCGTCCGGACCCGCCGGATCTGTGGGTCGTGATCAGCGAGAACGCCCTGCGGGTCCAGCTCGGCGACGCCGGCGTCATGCGGACCCAGCTCCGCCGGCTCACCGACCTGGCCAGGCGGCCGAACATCACCTTGCAGATCCTGCCGTCCCAGCACCCGGCGCACGTGTACCCGATCAGCCCGTTCACCATCCTGGACGTCCCGGAGGCGGCCGACCCGACCGTCGTGTACGTCGAGCACCTCACCGGCGGGCTGTTCCTGGAAAGCGGGGACGAGGTATGGCGCTACGGGGCGGTGTTCGATGATCTGCGCAGCCAGGCCCTCGGCACCGCCGAGTCCGCGGACCTGATCGCGCGGCTGGCCGCCGCGGCGCGCTAGTGCCCTGGCGGTCGGTCACGAAAGCTCCGGTCCACCGGCGTGCGGTATCTGCTGGGCGGCGTTACCCCTCGACGCGGCCGCCCAGGTAGCGGGCCAGGAAGCGCTCGGCCTCGGCGTAGAACTTCAGCCGGTTCTCGGGCTTGGCGAAGCCGTGACCTTCGTCCTCGAACAGCATGTACTCGTAGTCGATGCCGGCTTCCTCGAGCGCCGCCACGATCTGCTCGGACTCGGCCTGCTTGACCCGGGGGTCATTGGCGCCCTGGGCGATGAGCAGCGGGATCCGGATGTCGCGGACCCGCGACAGCGGGGAGCGTGACCAGAGGAAGTCCGCCTCGGTCTCCGGGTTGCCGACCCGCTTGTAGAGCTGGGCGATCATCGGCGCCCAGTACGGCGGGATGGTTTCCAGCAGCGTCTTCAGGTTAGACGGCCCGACGATGTCCACGGCGCAGCGGAACACGTCCGGCGTGAACGCGGCTCCGACCAGCGCGGCGTACCCGCCGTAGGAGCCGCCGTAGATGGCGATCCTGTCCGGGTCGGCCCAGCCCTGGCCGGTGATGTAGCCGACCGCGTCGATCAGGTCGTCGTGCATCTTGGCGCCCCACTCACGGTCGCCCGCGGTGACGAACTCCTTGCCGTACCCGGTGGAGCCCCGGTAGTTGACCTGGACACCGAGGTAGCCGCGGTTGGCGAGCCACTGCGCTTCGGGGTCGAAGCCCCACACGTCGCGGGCCTGCGGCCCGCCGTGCACGTTGAGCACGGCCGGCAGGCCGGAGCGCTCCGCCCCCGGCGGGAACGTTGCGTACCCGTGGATGGTCAGGCCGTCCCGCGAGGTAAAGCTGAACGGCTCCATCGCCGCGAGCTCGTACAGGTCCAGTTCCGGCCGGTCGTCGAACAGGAACCGCCCGCTGTGCGCGCTGGGATCGTAGACGAAGTACGCGACCGAGCTTGCGTCGTCGTTGAATGCGACCGGCCACGGCGACCCGGGGTACTCCCTTGCGCCGATCGACGGGTCACCCGCGTGCAGCGACCGGATGGCCCTCAGGTCCTCCTCGACCGAGCTGTCCAGGACCAGGTACTCGGTGCGGTCCTTCATGAACGTGACGATCTGGGGCTCCAGGGTGTCGGGGTGCAGCACCACGCCGTCCACGTCGGCCTCGGGGTCCTCGGCCAGCACCTCCATCGCGCCGCTGGCCACGTCGATCCGGACCAGCCGTGCCGCGTTCGCGTCCAGCGAGGTGATGCCCAGCAGCCAGCGGCCGTCAGCGCTGAACGAGACCACGTCCGAGGCGGTCACGTCGTCCGCGGGGATGGTCAGCAGCTGCCGCCAGTCGTCCAGCATCCGCTCGCGCACCATGAGCCGCATGTCGCCGCTGGGCTCCGGCGCGAAGCCGGCCCGGACGATCATCTCGTCGTCGGCCAGCCACCCGGCGAACCCGGGGTTCTTGACCTCCAGGGTCATGTCGCCGCTGAGGAGATCGAGCCGGTACACGTCGTGCAGTTGCGGATTGTCCCGGTTGAGCCCGATCAGGATCTCGGTCGGGAACTTCTTGTTGCTGGCGATGGGGCGGACCTGGACGCCGGGGAACGGCGTGAGGTCACGCCGCCGCATGGTGTCCAGGTTCACGTCGTGCGGCCGCCAGTTCTCATCCCCGCCGGTGTCCTGGATGTACAGCAGATGCCGGCCGTCGTGCG
>JBEKCN010000252.1:0-5923 GCA_050014855.1 Streptosporangiaceae bacterium
CGGTACGCGATCTGGGCCGCGCCCCAGTTCTTGCGGCCGAAGTCCTCCAGCGGGGCGCGCCCGTTGTCCCCAGTGGGATCGTAGAGCCGGCCTATCGCGAGCCCGGCCCCGCCGTCCCCGGCCAGGCGGAAGAAGCGGCCCGAAGTCAGCGCCTCGTACACGTCCGAAGGCTCGGCCGGGTCCGGCGCGGATTTGCCGACGGCGGACGGCTCAGCCCCGTCGTAGCCGGCCAGCAGATCCTCGGTGATCACCCAGCAGTAGGGGGTGGTGAGGGAGGAGAACTCCTCGACGAGCGCGTCGGGCACGGTGCCGGATTCCAGCTCCGGGTCACCGGGCGGGTTCGCCAGGCGGCTGTTGTCAGGAGCGGTCCCTACGCCACCGGGGTGCGCACCTTCCGGGCTGTCCAGCTGATCATTCACAGGCTCTCCGTCCCGTCGAGTACTAGGGGTTTGACCTGCACCGTCAGGTGCCCGGATCTGCGGAGGATATGCGCCGGGCCACCAAAGCTGGCGGGAGCCAGCCGGGCCCGGTTCCCAGGCCAGCGGGTCCGGTTAGCGGATGCCGTCCCAGTGGGCCCGTTCGTCACCAGCGGGGTCGTCGGCCACGGTGAGGCTCTCGGCCAGCAGGCCGGTGGTGCGGCGGCCGGTGTCGTAGGCGGCCCAGCCGGGATCACCCCGCGTGATGAAGTCCACCCAGACCCGGTGCGCCTGGTCCGCGACGGCCGGGGACGGTGTGTCGCCGATGCGGAGGCGTGACTCCTCCAGGCCCACGTTGCCGAACACGAACGGGATCTCCACCCCATGACAGGCCCCGAGCCCCCGGTTATCCGCCGGTGCGGGGTAGTCGAAACGGTACATCCAGGTGCGGCCGGCTCCCCCGGCCTCGCGGGCCTCGGCGACCCGGATGGGCGGGACGCGGAAGAACCAGTCGGTGATCACCGCAGCCAGGATGTCGCCCGGGCTGGCGCCCGGCCGGTTGGCCCGGTACAGCGCGAGGCCGTCGGCGGGCAGGCCGTAGGCGCCCGCGACCGCGGTGAGGGCGGGGTCGTCGATCAGGTCGATGGTCGACGCCGCGACCAGGAACAGCCGGGCCTCCTCGAGGTTCGAGCCGATCAGCAGCGGGACGCCACTGCCCCGGCCGCCGGCGAACGCGGTGAGCGGGGCGGCCGGGAGGACGTCCCCGTCCACGGTGGGGGCGAACGGCAGCAGGCTGAGCGCCAGGTGCCCCCACTTGGCCGGATCCGGGTTCGTCTGTAGCTCCACCACCAGGTCGGAGGCCGCCCGGATGAACTCCTGCTGAGGGACGGCTTTCAGTGCCTCCCGTTCGGGCGCGGTATTGAGCGCCTCCGCCAGGTAGCCCGCCACCTGGCGGGCCACGTCCGGGGCCAGCGTGTGGGCACCGGCCCCGCTCTCGGCGATCGTCTGGGCGAACAGGCCCTCGGCGAGCGGCATCGACAGCAGCGTCGTCACGCTCATCGCGCCCGCCGACTCGCCGGCCACGGTAACGCGGGCCGGGTCGCCGCCGAACGCCGCGATGTTGGCCTGCACCCAGCGCAGGGCAGTCAGCTGGTCGAGCAGGCCCAGGTTGGCCACGCCGTCGCCCAGGTACAGGAAGCCCTCGGCGGACAGCCGATAGTTGATCGTCACGCACACCACGCCGTCGCGGGCGAACGCCCCGCCGTTGTACTCGGCCAGCGAACCGGATCCGTTCATGAACGAGCCGCCGTGGATCCAGACCAGCACCGGCAGGCCGGCGCCGTTCGGGTCCGGGGTCCACACGTTGAGGTTCAGGCAGTCCTCGCCCGGGATCACCACCTCCGGGAACAGCCGCTGGAACTGCGGCGGGTAGTCGCCTTTAGGCACGGTCGGCCCGTATGAGGTCGCGTCGCGCTCACCGTCCCAGGCCGGGACGGGCTGCGGTGGCTGCATCCGGTTGGCGCCGAAGGGCGGCGCCGCGTAGGGGATACCGAGAAACGCGTACACTCCGGATTCGGTTTTCCCGCGCACGGCGCCGTCCTTGAGCTGAACCACCGGGTGCCGCGTCATCTCACTCATGCGTCTCTCCGTTGCGACGTTTGTCTGATGTGTTGCAAACTGTCTCTCGGGGCCCCCGCCCCTGTCAAGGTCACCGTGTCCGCGAGCAGAACACCAGCAGAACAGGAGCCCGCCCGGATGGCAGGCCACAGCGCGCGCACCGCGGGCACGCCCCTGCAACGCCAGCTCGCCGGGACGTCCCCGGCCCGGCCGACGGCGCTCGACGGATTCCGGCTGGCCCGCCGCACCTTCCTGGCCGGCGAGCGGATCGACATGCAGACTCTGGCCCGGTCCCTCGGCGTGGACCGGGCCACGCTGTACCGCTGGGTCGGCTCGCGGGAACGGCTGCTCACCGAGATCCTGTGGTCGCTGATCGAGCCCACCGTCACCACCCTGCGCCAGGCCGAGACCCCGGTGGCCGCCTGGATTTCACCCGCGGCGGCCGTCATTATCGGCACCGTGCGCGGCGTGATGACCAATCCCGGCATGCAGCGGTTCCTCGAACGTGAGGGCGAGCTGGCCCTGCGGCTGCTGACGACCAAGGCCTCGGACTTCGAGACCCGGCTGATCGCGCTGGTCGGCGAGCTGGTCCGCGCGGAGGCGTCGGCCGGCCGGCTTGACGCCGCCGTGCCGCTGGACGACCTGCCCTACGTGCTGGTGCGCATCATGGAGTCCTACGTCTATCTCGGGCTCATCACCGGCGAGGACCCCGACCCGGACCGGGCGGCGCGGGTCATCAGCGCCCTGCTGCCGCGAGGCACCGGACCCTTATCAGCACGCCGGCCGGCCGGTGATCAACGGCGTCGACGACCCGGGCGACCTGGTCTCGCAGCTCAACCCGACGTAGCCCCGGCCGCGCCCGCCACCAGGGTCAGCGGGGTGGCAGCAGGATGGCGCCGACGCCGGGAACCGCATTCGCCCGTGCCTCGGCGAGCAGCGCCGCCGCCGCCTCCTGGCCGGTCTCGCCCGTGCGGGACATCCGCGCGGCGACGAGCCCGGTCACGACCGGGGTGGAGAACGACGTGCCGCTCCAGCGCGCCATGCCGTAGAACTTCCGGATGTCGCCCTTGTAGGGGTACTCGTGGCATTCGTACGGTCCGGTCGCGTAGGCATTGACGAGATCCCGGCCCGGCGCGTAGACATCGACCCAGCCGCCGTAGTTGCTGAACCGGGCGCGGCCGCGCCAGTCGGCGCCCAGCGCGCCGACGGAGACCATCTCCGGGTAGCCGCCCGGCCAGGACGTGACCTGCGATCCGTCGTTTCCGGCCGCGACGATGCACACGACCCCCTTGTACTGCTGAAGGCGACGGCGGAAGTGGTCGAAACCGAGCAGCCCAAGATTGGACCGGGTCCGCGTGGAAATCGACAAATTGAGTACATCGACGCCCGACGACAGCGCCCTGTCGAGCTCCGCGGCCAGATCAGATTCCAGCGCGCTGCCGGCCACGTTGAAGATGTTCGAGACGATGACCTCCGCCTGCGGAGCCATGCACCGGATAACGCCGGCCACAAATGTGCCGTGCCCGGCGTAAGGCGGAATGGTTTCGGTGCCGTCCAGAACAATTTTGGCCGGGTCCGCGTCCTGCAGGTGCCCTTCCGGATCGTAGGCCCGCCGGACACCTTGCAGCCATGGGTGGTGCGATCCGGCGTCCCGGAGCAGGCCGGTGTCCGCCACATAGACCCGGATACCGGCGCCGCTGTTTTCCGTGCACACCGGGGGGTACGGCTCGGTCTCGTAGTACGCCTCCTGCGGCTCGGTGGCCGGGCACGCGGCGGCGGGCGAGACGGTCAGTACATGATCCGGGGCGGCGATTCCGGCCCCAAGCTGCCGATCGATCGTGTCGAGCGCGTCCATAACCGTGGGACCGCCGCCACGGGCGCGCCTCAGGAGCGAAACACCGGGCGCTACCCGCCGGACGAGTCCCGGCTCGAAGTCCGCACCACGATTGAAGATCTCGTGGACGGCTCGCGCGTGTTCCTCGCGGACCAGGATGTGATCTTCGGCGTGCATGTGGTTGATGCCGCCTTCACCGTCCGGGACCACGCTGATCCGCGTGGCCTGTTCGGCGAAGGCGGACACGATGTGGTCGACCTGGTGCTGGACCCTGATCTGCAGGTCACGGTCCGAACTGTTTTCTTCCGGCACGATTCCCTCACTACGGTTGGTGCCCAGAGCCCCGCGGGCCTGGGCAGGAGGCAGGAAACGGCATGGAGCCGTGGACTGGCCACGGCGCACTATAAAGAGCGGGCGGCACGAAGGTTGATACATCCCGGACGAAAGAAGGCCTTAACTTTCTCCCCTTTGTCACCCTCCGTGAGAGATAGCTCACAGCTTTCTGCCGCCGTGACCATGCGGTCGGCCAAGATCAAGGAATACTCATTAGCTCACGCCAATATAGGCATCTAAACTCAGCTTTTGTGGGGGGTAAAGGCTCCGCGGCGGTTTCCGCGCCCGCAGAGATAAATGACCTGGTGCTGCTGGCCACGTCCCGTCCGCGCGAGGGGCTGGCTCAGGCGCGGATGATCCTGGCCGGCCAGCCGGGCGCGTACGAAGCCTCGGTGGCCCATCAGGCGGTCGGCATCGTGCTGCGTGATTTTGGTGACGTGGGCGCGGGGATTGCGGAGCTTCGTCTCGCGCTGCGAGAGGCGCGCCGCAGCGACGCTGCGACACGCGAGCCCGACGTGCTGGCCAGCCTGGCCGTGGCACTCGTCCAGGCCGGACGCACCTCAGCCGGCCTGGCCACCTTCGAGCGGGCTCTCCAGTTGTGCAAGGGCACGCTGGCGGGCCGGGTGCTGCACCGGCGCAGCCTGGCCCTGCTCGCGCTGGGCCGCCACGCCGCGGCGCTGGACGACGCCCGGCACGCGGTCGCGGTGCTGCGCCGTAGTACCGGGGACAGGCTCTGGTGCGGACGCGCGATGATGGCGCGCGGGCTGATCAATCACGCGATGGGCTTTCCCGCCCGCGCGGACGCGGATTTCGCCGCCGCCGAACGTCTGCTGGCCGAGACCAGCCAGGTGCTGGAATCCATCTACACGGTGCACAACCGCGCGCTGGTCGCCTCTTCGCTCAACGACATCCCGGCGGCCCTGGCCTACTTCGACGAAGCCGCCGCCCGGTATGAGCAGCTGAACGTGCTGGTGCCGGAGTTCGCCGTCGACCGGTGCATCACGCTGCTGGCGGCCGGGCTGGCCCGGGACGCGCTGGCCGAGGCGGATGCGGCGATCGCCGAAATCGACCAGAAGCACGGCCAGTCGACGAAGAAGGCCGAGCTGCTGCTGATCGCGGCTAATGCTGCGCTGGCCGCGGCGCAGCCACAGACCGCCGTGGACCGGGCCCAGGCCGCGTACCGGCTGTTCCGGGCGCAGCGGAGCAGCGAGTACCTGGCCCGGACCAGGCTCGTGCTGGTCCGCGCGAAGTACCGGACGGAATCGGCATCACCCCGGTTGCTGCGGGAGGTCATCCGAGTCGCCGCGCAGCTGGAGGAACTGGGCTCCGACGACGCGGCGCAGGCGCATCTGCTGGCCGGGCGGGTATCGCTGGACCTGGGCCGCCCACAGGACGCGGAAGGCCATCTCCTGGCCACGGCCCGCAGCAGGCGGCACGGCCCGGCACTGTCGCGGGCCAGCGGCTGGCTCAGTGAGGCGCTGCAGGCCGAGGCGGCCGGCCAGCAGCGGCGCCTCTGGGCCGCTTGCCGCCGCGGGCTCGAGGTGCTGGACGAGTACCGGTTCACCCTCGGCGCCTCCGAACTGCGGGCTCAGGCCACCGCGCACGGCGCCGAGCTGGCCGTCCTGGCCCAGCGTCAGGCCGTGCGCACGGACCAGCCGCGGCTGCTGCTCACCTGGAGCGAGCGGTGGCGGGCCACCACGCTGGCGGTGCCCACCGTGCGCCC
>JBEKCN010000253.1:0-5892 GCA_050014855.1 Streptosporangiaceae bacterium
AGGCCGGTCATCAGGAACAAAACCAGCAGGCCGGACACCGAGACCGACTCGCCGGTGGCCAGGTGCCCGGCGAAGTACCCGACGAGCGTCGCGATGATCATGACGGTGCCGCCCATCGTGGGCGTGCCCCGCTTGTTGGCGTGGCCGGCCGGGCCCTCCTCGCGGATGGGCTGGCCGTAGCCGTGCCGGGAGAACACCCGGATGGCCACCGGCGTGCCGAGCAGCGCTACCACCAGCGAGACCGCGGCGGAGACGAGAAGGGTCGTCACTGCGCCTTCTCCTTCACGAGGTCGGGCTGCGAGAGCAGCGCTGCGGCGACGCGTTCCAGCCCTGCGGCGTGGGAGGCCTTGACGAGCACGACGTCACCGCCGGCCAGCCGGCCGCGGAGCGCCGCGACGGCGGCCGGGCCATCGGGCACGCTGATTGCCTCGCCGCGCCATTCGGTCCCCGCCCCATTCCGCGCCAGAGCCCCGTCAAGGATAGGTTCTGCCTCTTTGCCGACAACGATCAGACCGGTGATCCCGGTTCCGGCGGCCAGCGCGCCGATTTCCTCATGGCTGGCCCGGGATTCGTCGCCGAGCTCGGCCATCTGGCCGAGGACGGCGAACGAGCGCCGGCCGCGTGCCATGTGCGCCACGGCCTCCAGCGCGGCCCGGACCGATTCGGGGTTGGCGTTGTAGGCGTCGTTGACGACGATTACGCCAGCCGGGCTCCGGCTGACCTCCATCCGCCCCCCGCTGCGCGCGGTGGCGGCGGACAGCGCGTCCGCGGTCTCAGCCGGGCCCAGGCCCATCTCCGCGGCGATGGCCGCGGCGGCCAGGGCGTTCGGCACATGGTGGGCGCCGTGCAAGGCCAGCCGCGCCGGCGCCGACCCAGCCGGGGTCACCAGCGTGAAGCTCGCGCGGCCCAGGTCATCCAGGCGGACGCCGGCGGCGGCGAAGTCGGGAGCTCCGGCATTGGCGGCGAGCCCGAACGTCACGACCCGGGCCTCGGTCCGCGCGGCCATGGCCATCACCCGGGGGTCGTCGGCGTTCAGGATGGCGACACCGCCTGCGGCCGCGGCGGGCAAGGCCGCGGGAAGTTCCCCCTTGGCCCGCGCGACCTGCTCGATGCCGCCAAACTCACCGGTGTGCGCGTGCCCGACGTTGAGCACGGCGCCGATCCGCGGCGGGGCGATCTCGCACAGGCTGGCGATGTGCCCGGCGCCGCGGGCAGCCAGCTCCAGGACCAGGTAGCGGGTGCCGGCATCCGCGCGCAGCACGGTCAGCGGGAAGCCGAACTCGTTGTTCCAGGAGCCTTCCGGGGCGACCGTGGGCCCGAGGCGCTCGACCAGCTGGGCGGTCAGGTCCTTGGTCGACGTCTTGCCCGATGAGCCGGTGATGCCCGCGATCGTGATCTGCGGCAGCCGGGCCACGACCTCCTGGGCCAGCCGGGCCAGGGCGGCGGGCACGTTGTCGGTGATCAGTGCGGGCGCGCCGCACGGGCGGGTGGCCAGCACGGCGACCGCGCCGGCGGCCATGGCGGCAGCGGCGAAGTCGTGCCCGTCGGCCCGCTCCCCCTCCACCGCGGCGAACAGGCCCCCGGGACCGGCGCGGCGGGAATCGATGACGACCGGGCCGTCGACCACGGCGGCTGGATCCGCGCCGCCGTCCAGCCGGGCTCGGGTGATCCGGGCGATCTCCTCCAGCGGGAGCGGGATCACAGTTCCCCCTTCGGGTGGGCGGTGCGGGTCTCGTATGCCCGGCGGCGTAGTGCGTCGGTGGTGACCGCACGGTCGTCGAACGGCAGGACGCTGCCCGCCACGTACTGGCCGCGCTCGTGTCCCTTGCCGGCCACCAGGATCACGTCTCCCTTGACGGCCGCGGAGACCGCCAGCCCGATGGCCGCGGCGCGGTCCGGCTCGACGATCACGTGCGCACGGTGCCGCTGCGGCACGCCGAGCGCACCATCCAGCATGGCCGCGAGGATCGCCAGCGGATCCTCAGACCGGGGGTTGTCGCTGGTGAAGATGGCCACGTCGGCCAGGCTGGCCGCGGCGGCTCCCATCAGCGGGCGCTTGGCCCGGTCCCGGTCGCCGCCGCAGCCGAGCACGATGATCAGGCTGCCCTGGGTGACCGGGCGCAGCGCGCTCAGCACCGCCTGCACCGCACCGGGCTTGTGCGAGTAGTCCACCAGCACGGTCAGGTCGGGTGCCGCACCGCCGGCGTCGACCCGTTCCAGTCGGCCGGGCACGCCGGGGCAGGACCCCACGCCGGCCACCGCGTCGTCCAGCCCCGTGCCCGCCTCCACCAGGCCCACGATCGCACCGAGCGCGTTGGCCACGTTGTACGGGCCGACGAGGTTCAGCGAGGCATCGGCTTCCACCCCGCCGGGCCCGATGACCCGGAACGTGCTGCCGTCCGCGCCCACCCGGACGTTCTCGGCCCGCCAGTCCGCCGCCGCGTTCCCGGCCGCGGAGAAGGTGGTAATGGGGATCGGTGCGTCCGCCGCGAGCCGCCGGCCGTAGGGGTCGTCGAGGTTGACCACGCCCGCGTCGGCGTACCGCGGGGTGAACAGCGTGGCCTTGGCCGCGAAGTAGTCCTCCATGCCGGCGTGGAAGTCCAGGTGGTCCTGCGAGAGGTTGGTGAAGATGGCCACGTCGTAGTGGGTGCCCGCCACCCGGCCGAGCGCGAGGGCGTGGCTGGAGACCTCCATGGCGGCGGCGGTGACCCCGCGCTCGGCCATGGTGGCCAGCAGGGCCTGCAGGTCGGTGGCCTCGGGCGTGGTGAGCTGACTGGGCTGGACGTCGGCGCCGATGCGGGTTTCCACCCCGCCGATCAGGCCGGTCTCGTGCCCGGCCATCCGCAGCCCGGCCTCGATGAGATAGCTGGTGGTGGTCTTGCCGCTGGTCCCGGTCACGCCGATCAGCCGCAGCCGGCCGGACGGGTCGCCGTACACCCAGCAGGCGACCTCGCCGAGCCGGGCCCGGGGATCGGCGACCACGAAGACGGGTACCCCGCTGGCCACGGCGCGGTCCCGGCCGGCCGGGTCGGTGAGGATGGCCACCGCGCCGGCCGCCACCGCGGCCTGGCTGAACTCGGCGCCGTGTACCTGGGTACCGGGCAGCGCGACGTACAGATCTCCCGGCTGGACCGCCCGGGAGTCGTGGGTGACGCCCGTCACGCCGGGTTCGTTAGCAACAGGCACGGGCGGGGGGGCGGGATCTGCGCGATCGCCGCACAGCGCCACCTCGAGCAGCGCGCCCAGGCCGGAGAGAGGGCGGCACACAGTTCGGCTGGGACGGATGGCCACGGGCACGCGGAGAGGTTACCTCCAATCAGGGGCCGGTGAGCGGCACGTCCGCAGGCTGGGTCCAAGGCGGCGAAATCTTGAGGGTCTGCAACGCGAACGTCATGACCTTGTAGAAGACCGGGCCGGCCACCACGTCGCCGAAGTAGCCGCCCTTCTTCGGGTTCTGTACGTTGACCGCCACCACGACCTGAGGGTCGTTCCCGGGTGCCATCCCGATGTAGCTGGCCCCGTACTTGCACAGGCACTTCTTGGTGGCGTTCCACTCCTGGGAGGTGCCGGTCTTGGCCGCGATCGCGTAGCCGGGGATGATGCCCCACGGCTCGTTGGCTTGCTCGTCGACCGCGGGTACCTGCTGCAGGGCCCCGATGAGGCTGCGGGCCGTGCTGGCCTGGATAACCCGCCGGGATGGGGACGCCTGGGCCGGAGCGTACTTGCCCGCGCTGTTCGTGGTGCCCGCCACCAGGGTCGGCTGGACCCGGACGCCCTTGTTCGCGATCGTGGAGTACACGCTCGCCATCTGGACCGCGTTAACGTCGACACCCTGGCCGAACGAGAGCGTGTACCGCTCGTCGCCCCACCACGCCGACGGCGACGGCAGAATGCCCTGCGATTCCCCCGGCAGGTTCAGGCCGGTCGGTGAGTCGATACCGAACGCCTTGAAGTAGTCGTACTGCGTCTGCGGGGACACGTGCCGGACCACCTGGACCATGCCGTCGTTGCTCGAGTTGGCCAGGATGCCCGCGATCGTCCAGCGCTCCACCGGGTGATTTTCGGCGTCACGGAACGGGTAACCGTCCTCGGTGATGGCATCCGGCACGGTGTAGGTGCTGGTGATCGATTGGCCGCCCTTTTCTATCGCGGCGGAGGCGGTGATCACCTTCCCGGTGCTGCCCGGCTCGAAGACGTCCTGCACGGCCAGGTTGGACGAGGCCAGCGGATTGCTGGACACCCCCGGGTTGTAGGCCGGCCACTGGGCCATGGCCAGGACCTTGCCCGTGCTGGGCTGCATGATCACGACCGTGCAGGCGTCCGC
Source organism: Streptosporangiaceae bacterium (assembly GCA_050014855.1). Classification (GTDB taxonomy): domain Bacteria; phylum Actinomycetota; class Actinomycetes; order Streptosporangiales; family Streptosporangiaceae; genus Bog-532. The sequence goes on from JBEKCN010000253.1 coordinate 4,325, forward strand.
GTCGCTCGTCCGCACCTGCTGTTCGCAGGCCTGCTGGGCTTCCCACTGCAGTGCGGGGATGATCGTCAAGCGGAGCCCGCTCCCGTTGACGGTCGGCGTGTTCTTGTTCGCGGCCAGCGGGATCTGCTCCCCGAGCGTGCCGACCTGGAACTGCTCGCTGCCCGCCTGGCCGGCCAGCAGCGCGTTTACGGAGTACTCCAGGCCGGCCGCGCCGGTCAGGTTGCCGCTGGCGGTCGGGTGGGTGAAGCCGAGCAGGTTGGAGGTCGCGTCGCCGTCGGGGTAGACGCGGCTGTAGCTGGCCTGCAGCTGGACGCCGGGCAGCCCGCTGCCGGTCGTCGTCCTGCCGGCGCCGGTCCCGGTGGCCCCGGGCAGTTCCAGCGCCTTGATCTGGTCGGCGGTCTGCTGCGAGACGTTCTTTTTGAGCACCACGTACTGCGGCGAGGTCGGGTGCTGCAGCAGGCCGAGGATGTCCGGCTCGGTCATCCCGAGCGGCCCGGCCAGGTCGGCGGCGACGTCCGGCATCTGGGCCGCCGACATCATCACCGGGTCCGCGTAGACCAGATAGGTCTCCACGGTGATGGCCAGCGCCTGGCCGTTGGCGGCCGTGACGTTACCGCGCACGGCGGGCAGGCTCTCCGTCTGCAGCCGCTGGTCTTCGGCGATCTGCACAAACTTGCCCGACTCGAGCCCCTGGAGCTGAACCAGCCGGCCGACAAACAGCGACATCACGAACGCAATGGCCAGCAGCGTGGCCCCGAGCCGCCGACCCGGGTCGGCCCGGGGCCGCAGGACCCGCCGGACCACCGTACGCGGCCGCGGCGGGCGCCCGCTGCGAACGAGGCCCGGCCGCGCGGCGGGCGGATGACCCGCCCGCCGCGGTCGCTGGCCGGCCCGCGGCCGCTGGCCGGGCGGTGCGCCCTGGGTTCCCTGGCCGGCTCGTGCTCCCTGGCGCCGCTGATCGCCGTAACCCAGGGCGCGCCGGTCCTCGCCGGAATGGCGGGCACCGCGCACCGACCCGGGACGGCCCGGCCCCCGGCCCGGGCGACCTGCGCCTGCTCCCCCACGTGAGTCACGCCCACCCCCGCGCGGCTCACGTCCCCCGCCGCGCACCGTCATGGGGTGTAGCCAGGGACCTGGATCTGCGCGTCGGCTCCCGTCGCCGCGTCACTGGAGATCTTGCCGGTCTTCACGTTGAGGAACTCGAGCTGGGTGACCGGCCGCATGCCGAGCTGCTCGGCCCGCTGGGCGATGACGCTCGGCGCCTGGTCCTGGGCCACCTGCTGCTGCAGTTGCTGCTGCTGCTTCGCCAGCGCCTGGTCCCGCTGCTGCAGGCTGGTGATGCGGAACGAGCCCGCGGCGAGGGTCGTGCTGATCACCAGGAGACACACCAGTGCACCGCACAGCATGCCCACGATCAGCAGCAGGAACGGCATCCGGCGGCGGGCACCGCCGACGTCCGCGGTTTCCGGGCTCGCCGCCCCGCTGGCGGCCCGGGGTGTGGCGCGCGGGACTGGCCCGATGGGGGGCGCGCTCTTGGGCGGCGCGGTCTTGGGCGGCGCGGCTTTGGG
>JBEKCN010000254.1:0-5886 GCA_050014855.1 Streptosporangiaceae bacterium
GAGCAGGAGACCAGGAAGTACTGCTGCTTGAGCCGCAGCTCGCGGCCGGCCGGCGTGCTGTCGCTCGGGTACAGCACCTTGCTGAGGTTCTCCGAGTGCATCCGCGCCTCGACGGCCTCCGCGTAGCGACCGTCGTTGAACAGGGCCAGGTCGAGCGACTCCCGGCCGGCCCGGGCCTGCCACAGCCGGATGATGTTGACGGTCTCGGTGCCGTAGCCGGGGACCAGCATGTGGCTGGGTTCGCCGAGCACTGTCTCCCCCGGCACCCAGCGGGCCCGCAGCCCGCCCTGATCGCCATCCACCGCCTCGGTATGGCCGTAGAACCCGACGACCTGGCGGTCGTCAGGGGCGGGAAATTCCCACGGGTTGCCGTAGAAGGCCCAGTCGTCGGGGTGCTCGACCTGATAACCGTTCTCGAAGGCCTGCTTGAAGATCCCGTACTCGTACCGGATGCCGTAGCCCACGGCCGGCATGTCGAGGGTGGCCAGCGAGTCCAGCAGGCAGGCGGCCAGCCGGCCGAGCCCGCCGTTGCCCAGCCCGGGCTCAATGTCGAGGGCCTCGATGTCTGCGGCGGAGACGCCGGTGCCGGCCACGGCCTGGCGGGCGAGGTCGGCGGTGCCGGTATACGCGGCGTTCTGGGGGAGCTGGCGTCCCAGCATGTACTCCGCCGACAGGTAGTAGACAAACTTGGGGTTGGCCTCGTAGTTCGCCTGGGCTGTCCTGGTCCGCCGGTCAGCCAGCCGGTCACGTATGGTGACGGCCAGCGTCCAGTAGGCGTCCTGGGCGCTCGCTGACTCGGCCGTCGTCCCCCGCTCATAACACAGGTTGTCAGCCAGGTCCTGTTCGAAATCGGCCAGTGCGTTCCCTGTCCACCGGTCTTGTGGTCCGTGTCTGGCGGGCATGTGCCGAATCTAGACCACAACGCCCGACGGCGACAGTCCCGCGGCTGTCCTCAGTCCCGCGGCTGTCCTCCGGATGGGCCACCACCCGCTCGGAGGACCGGGAGACAGCCTCGGTTGACCTCTGGCAGCTCATCACTGGCGGTCAACCGCGCTGAAAGCGGACCAAAGGCATCTTCCTCTCCGGGGAGTCTTCGCTGATACTGTTGCCCGGTTTGCCATGATTCCCGCGGACTCGGTACCTAGCTATTGACGGCAGCACGACACACACGACAGGGATGGTGAGACAGCCGTGTTCGTGGTGATGGTTGCGTCATTACTGACGGCAGCACGACACACACGACAGGGACGGTGAGAGAGCCGTGTTCGTGGTGATGGTTGCGACGGAGTGTGCGCCGGTGGCGCAGGCGGGTGGGCTGGGAGAGGTCGTCTTCGGGCTGAGCCGGGAGCTGGAACAGCGGGGCCACGCCGTCGAGATCGTCTTGCCGAAATACGACTGCATGCGCTACGACCAAATCTTCGGTCTCTCGGTCACCCACGAGGACCTGTGGGTGCCCTGGTACGACGTGTACGTGCACTGCACGGTCTGGTTCGGGTTCGTGCACGGCAGGCGGTGCTTCTTCATCGAGCCGCACTCAGCGGACAACTTCTTCAACCGGGGCCACCTGTACGGCTCGGTCGACGATACGACCAGGTTCGCGTTCTTCTCGAAGGCGGCCCTGGAGTTCATACTGAAGTCCGGCAAGCGGCCGGAGGTGATCCACTGCCACGACTGGCAGTCGGCCATCGTGCCGGTGCTGCTCTACGAGATCTACCAGCACGCCGGCCTGAACGATCAGCGTGTCTGCTATACGATCCACAACTTCGCCCACCAGGGAATCTGCAATGAGCAGATCCTGTGGGCGACGGGCCTCGCCCGCCCGGCGCACTTCTTCAGCGGTAACCGGCTCCGCGACGACTTCAACCACAGTGCGATCAACCTGATGAAGGGCGGCATCGTCTACTCGAACTTCATCACCACGGTGTCACCGCAGCATGCCGTGGAGGCGACCGATTCCGATCAGGGGATGGGGCTGGCGCACACGCTGCACGTTCACCGGGAGAAGTTCGGCGGTGTCCTCAACGGCGTCGACTACAATGTCTGGAACCCGGAGATCGATGTCCTGATCCCGTCCAACTACGGGCCCGATACGGTGGACAAGAAATACGCGAACAAAGATGCGCTGCGGGACCGGCTGCTGCTGCGGAATGAGTACAAGCCGCTCATCGCCTACGTCGGCCGCGTCGACCGCCAGAAGGGCGTCCAGCTCATCGAGCACGCCATTTTCTACGCCCTGGAGAAAGGCGCGCAGTTCGTCTTGCTGGGCGCGTCCCCCGAGCCTTCGGTCAATGCTCACTTCTGGCATTTAAAACATTACCTGAACGACAACCCCGACTGTCACCTGGAACTCGGGTTCGACGAGGGCCTGGCCCATCTGATCTACGCCGGTGCCGACATGCTGGTGATGCCCAGCCTGTTCGAGCCCTGCGGCCTGGCCCAGATGATCGCCCTGAAGTACGGCACCGTCCCCATCGTGCGGGCCGTCGGCGGCCTGGTGGACACCGTCTTCGATCGCGATTACTCCGCGCGTCACCCGGACGACCGGGACGGCTACGTGTTCCATCAGCACGACTACCCGGGGCTGGAGTCCGCGATGCTGCGGGCCATTGGGCTGTGGTTCTTTCACCCAGAAGAATTCCGGCAGCTCGTCCTGAACGGAATGCACCGGGATCACTCCTGGGCCGGGCCCGGCCAGGACTATGTAAACATCTATGACCATATCCGCTGCAAGTAAGACCCGCATTCGTGCCAGAAATTAGGAGCCTGAACAATGGGCGAGCTTCCCGAATACGTCGATGGCCTTCCCAACATCTGTGGCTCGGAGCAGCGCATCGAGGAGGCGATACGGGCCCGCGGGAATGATCCCGTCTTCCTGCCGCCCGGGGCCACCGGGTTCGGTGACGTGGACAGTGCCTTCGCCATCGCCCTGCACATGCACCAGCCGCTCATCCCGGCCGGCGGCCCTGATCTGCGCACCGCGCCGATCATCGGCAACCTGCAGGCGATGCTGAACAACCCGGGTGTCGGCGACAACCACAATGCCCCGGTGTTCATTGACTGCTACCGGCGGATGGGCGAGTTCGTCCCCCGACTGCTCGACGAGGGGCTGGCGCCCCGGGTCATGCTCGAATACTCCGGCACGCTGCTGTACGGGCTGAGTCAGATGGGCCGCCACGACGTGCTCGACACCTTGGCCGGGATCACGACCGACCCGCGCAACCGGCAGGCGGCGGAGTGGCTGGGCTGCCCGTGGGGGCATGCCGTAGCGCCCTCCACCCCGGTCCAGGACTTCCGGCTGCACGTGCGGGCCTGGCAGCATTATTTCGCCGCCCTCTTCGGTCTGGAGGCCCTCGGCCGGGTCCGCGGTTTCTCTCCCTCCGAGATGGCCCTGCCCAACCACCCCGATGTCGCCTACGAGTTCGTCAAGACCCTCACCGACTGCGGTTACGAGTGGGTTCTGGTCCAGGAGCACACGGTCGAGGATCCCGAGGGCGGCGGGCTCCAGCGGCAGCACCTGCCGCGCCGCCTGGTCTGCGCCAACTCCCGCGGCGACGTCGCCAGCATCACCGCGGTGGTCAAGACCCAGGGTAGCGACACCAAGCTGGTGGCCCAGATGCAGCCGTACTACGAGGCCAAGGGCCTTTCACGCTGGGACCTTGGCGGCCGCAGCGTGCCGCCGCTGGTCACCCAGATCGCCGACGGGGAAAACGGCGGGGTGATGATGAACGAGTTCCCGCCCAAGTACTTCGACGCGGTCCGCGAGTACTCGGGCACCCGGACCCCGGCCATGAACGTCACCGAGTACCTGGAACGGCTCCGCTCGGCCGGCGTCGGGCCCGACGACCTGCCCGTGGTCCAGCCGCTGTTCCAGTCCAGGATCTGGGGCCGGATGGCCCCCGGCGACGGGCCGGACCGGCTGGCCGAGGTGATCGGGCAGCTTCGCGCCGAGGATGGCCGCTTCCACATGGACGGCGGCAGCTGGACCAACGACATCTCCTGGGTGCGCGGCTACGACCTGGCCCCGATGGACGAAGCGAGCTCGCTGTTCCACGAGCGGGTCCTGGCCAAGGCCATCCCCACCGGCGACTCCCGCTACCGCAACGCCCTGTTCCACCTGCTCACCGCCGAGACCAGCTGCTACCGCTACTGGGGCGAGGGCATCTGGACCGACTACGGCGCCGAACTGGCCCGGCGGACCATCGCAATCGTGACCAATGACCTGTAACCGCCAAGGAGCTCCCCGTGGCCGACGACGTGGCCTTCGCGCTGGTCCTCAACCTGCACCAGCCCGCTTACAACCTCGAGGACCTCCTGGAGCATCACGAGTGGGAGGCCAAAGAGATCCTGTGGGCCATTGACCGTATCCCCCGGTCGCTGTGGGCCTACGAGGATGTCGGCCGGGTGCACCTGTCCGTTTCCGGCACTCTGCTCGAAACCCTGTCCAGTCCCGGCTTCCAGGACCGGGTCTACGGCATTGTCGACTGCGGATCGCTGCTGTGGTACCTGCAGAACACCAAGATCATCCAGATTCTGGGCACCGGCTACTACCACCCGGTGCTTCCCCTCACTCCACGGGACGACGGTGACGAGCACCTCGAGCGCTGGCAGGGGATCGCCCGGCAGTTGTTCGCGCGAACCAGCTTCCCCGGGTTCTGGCCGCCGGAGATGGGCTTCTGCATGGAGCTCATCCCGGCGCTCAAACGCCACGGGTACCGCTACGTGCTCGTCGACAGCGTACACGTCGAACCGGTCACCCCGATGGGGTGGGACGAGCTTCGCTACCGCCCGCACGTTGCACGGTTCGGGGACGACGAGATCGTCGTCGTGGTACGGGACCGGGAGCTCTCCGACGCCCAGGAGTCGGGGATGGATACTGGCTGGTTCATTAACGAGGTGTCCCAGCGGACCAAACACTGCGGCTTCCCGCCGCTGGTGACGACCTGCACCGATGGCGAGAACGGCGGCTGGTTCCGCAACACCTCGGCGGGAGCCAACTTCTGGCACGTCTTCTACCGGGACCTGCTGCAGCGGGTACGGGACAACGAGAGCGGCGGCATCCGTCCCTGCTTCATCGACGACTACCTCGACCGCAACGGCACCTATGGCGAGGTCACCGTGCGCCCGGGCGCGTGGAACACCGGCTGGCATCACGGCTCCGGCTTCACCCAGTGGGTCAGCTCGCCGGCCCAGCAGGAGGCCCTGACCCGGGTCGACGAGATAAGCCAGGCCGTCCACGCCGCCCGCCGCGAGGCCATCGGCACCTCCGTCCGCGACCCCGAGGTGTACCAGCTGCTCGAGCAGGCCCACTGGCGGGTGCTGCGCGCCGAGACCAGCTGCAACTTCTTCTGGGGCGACGCCTGGCTGCAGCGCTGCCACGACGACCTCGACCGGGCCACCCTTTTCCTGGACCAGGTGGGATCACGTTTGACATAAATCCCGCCATGCCTCCAGGTAGATCGTCCTGACCCGCCGGGGCCTCGTCCGCCTCATGCTGGCCCGAATCGGTGGGCGGCGGCGAACCTATCGGCCATACACGTGCACTACCTGGCTGTTACGGGCCGCCGGCCGCCGTAGATGACGTAGTCCAGTTCCTTCCAGTACACGTCCACACCCTCGAAGCCCGCGGCCCGGAGCCAGTCGAGCTGCGGGGCCAGCGGGCTCATGTGCCGCACGTGGTTGGCGTAGCGATGCTGCTCGTCCGGAGTACGGTGCGCCCGCTTGGCGGCCGTGGCCGGGTCACGGCGCTCATCGGCCCGCAGCCAGGTCTCCTCGACGACAGGGTCGCTGGAGGCCACCGGGTCGAAGTTCAGGAACCAGCCGCCCGGTGCCAGGCGGGCGAGAATCTCGCGGAAAAGCCGCTGTTTGCGCTCGTCAGGCAGATGATGC
>JBEKCN010000255.1:0-5877 GCA_050014855.1 Streptosporangiaceae bacterium
GGCCCGCGCCCGGCGGATCGCACCGAGCCACTCCGCCAGATGCCTGCGCGCGACCCGGCTGGTGAACCCTGGTATCCGGGTGAGCGTGGTGTTGCTCGTGGGCAGCGCCCGGGCTGCCTCCACGATCGCCGCGTCGGGCAGCACCCGGCCGGGGGACAGGTTCATATCCTGCGCGATCTTGTCGCGCTGCTCCCATAGCTCACGGACGACCGCGAGGCTGCGCCGGCTCCGCACGCGGTGGATGCCGGAGGTGCGGCGCCACGGATCGGGGCGCGGGGCCGGCGGGGCGGCGGACAGCACCGCCGCGAACTCCTGCCGGGCCCAGTCCATCTTGCCCTGCTCGACCAGCATGTCGGCCAGGGCGTCCCGCAACTCGGTGAGGACCTCGACGTCCAGCGCGGCGTACCGTAGCCAGTCCGCGGGGAGCGGCCGGGTCGACCAGTCCGCCGCCGAGTGCCCCTTCTCCAGATGCAGCCCGAGCACGGTCTCCACCAGCGTGCCCAGCGCTACCCGCGGGAACCCGAGCAGGCGCCCGGCGAGCTCGGTGTCGAACAGGATGCGCGGGCGGTAGCTCAGCTCGGACAGGCACGGCAGGTCCTGCGACGCCGCGTGCAGCACCGCCTCGGTCCCGGCCAGCGCCGCGTCCAGGCCGGACAGGTCGGGGCAGGTGACCGGGTCGATGAGCGCGGTGCCGGCGCCTTCCCGGCGGAACTGCACCAGGTAGGCACGGTGGCCGTACCGGTAGCCGGACGCGCGCTCGGCATCGACCGCGACCGGGCCGGTCCCTTCGGCCATCGCGCGGGTCACCCGGGCGAGCTCTTCGGCGGTCTCCACAACCGGTGGCAGGCCATCCCGCGGCTCGAGTAGGGGCACGACCTGCCCCACGTCCCGTGCGGGCTGGCTCTCTGCGGTCACCGGCGCCGCCGGCTCTGCTCCGTCGTCCGGCAGGGCCCCGGCCGCGGCAGCGTGCCGATCGCCAGCGGCGGCAGCCCAGCCGCGGTGGCCAGTGAATCGCACCAGGCGGTCACGTGCGCGGCGAGGTCCAGCGCTTCCGGATCGTCGGGGGCGGTGCGAACGCCCGGCCCCGCCATGTCTATGCCCGCCGGCGCCGGGGACCAGGAGGCCCGCTGCTCGTAGCCATGCGCCGGTTCTTCATCCGCCTTGCCGCCGAAGCCCTCCGTCGTCACCCGGGTCACCGTCCCGCTCGGGGCGGCGTAACCGGGCGTGCACGCGTCCAGGGCCTCGATCAGCCAGCTCCAGCCGACCTGGCCGAGCATGGGGTCGGCCGCGATCTCCGGGTCGATCTCCGCCCGCAGATAGCTGACCATCCGGTAGCAGCCGTGCCAGCCTTCGGGCCCCTCCGGGTCGTAGAGCAGGACCAGGCGGCCCCAGGCCACATCGGCGCCCTCGCGGGACACGGTGGCCGCGGTCGCGGTAGCGTGGGGGGCGAGCCGCTTGGGCGGGGGCATATCCTCGAAGGTGAACTCGGCCCGCAGAGCGCTCTGCCGCTCCAGCCCCTCCTGAAATCCGGCCATCGCGGCACTGAACACCGCAACCGCCTCCTCGTCGCCTCGCTGCGACGTGTCACGTGGTACCGGCTGCCTGGGTGCAGGCCGGTCGGCCGATCTCATGTACAGAGCGTATGCCGCAGCCGCTGCTTCCTCACGCAAGTTGTGACGCGAATAACGCCGCTTACGGGCCTCGTGACGGTTTCGCCCGAACTCATGCCGCACGGCCGGGGCGGCGCGGTACGTCCCCGCGGTACGGCTGCTCCCGCGGGACGAAGCCCACGATCAGGGCCGTCCCGCACTCGCAGCAGGCCCATTCGGGGCAGTGCCCGTCCGGCGAGTCGGGGCAGTGGCCGGCGCCGTGGAACTGCTCGAACAGTTGCTCCCCAGCGCATCCGGGACAGTACCAAGGCATCTGGCGCATCGCCGTGACCTCCTTCGCTGGCACTTCTCGGGGCTGAGGACGATATTGGCACGTGTGTACGACAATCCGGGGGAGGTTCGGCGGCGTGTCAGTAATCCGGTCGTGAGACGATCGCTGCTGTGACGTCGCTTGCGAAGGACTCGCCGTTCCTGCGTGCCTGCCGCCGGGAGCCGGTGCCTTACGCCCCAGTCTGGTACATGCGTCAGGCCGGCCGGTCGCTGCCCGAATACCAGCAGGTCCGCGCGGGCGTTCCCATGCTGGAGTCGTGCACCAAGGCCGACTTGATCATCGAGATCACCCTGCAGCCGATGCGGCGTTACGACGTGGACGCGGCCATCTTGTTCAGCGACATCGTGGTGCCACTGCGGGCGGTAGGGCTCGGCATCGACATCAAGCCCGGCGTCGGCCCGGTCATCGAGGAGCCCATCCGCAGCGAAGGCGACCTGCCGCGGCTGCGCCCGCTCGATCCGGGTGACGTGCCCTACGTCACCGAGGCCGTAGGCGCGCTCGTGGCCGAGCTTGGGGCCAAGCCGCTGATCGGGTTCGCCGGCGCGCCGTTCACCCTCGCGTCCTACCTCATCGAGGGCGGCCCGTCGCGTAACCACGACCGGACCCGGGCCATGATGTACGCCGAGCCCGGGCTGTGGCACGCGCTGATGGACCGGCTCACCGCGATCACCACGGCATTCCTGGAGGTCCAGGTGGCCGCGGGCGCGTCGGCCGTTCAGCTGTTCGACTCCTGGGTCGGAGCGCTCAGCCCGGCGGACTACCGGACGTTCGTGCTCCCGCACACCAGCCAGATCTTCACCGCGCTGACCAGCCAGGGCGTGCCGCGCATCCACTTCGGCGTCGGGACCGGAGAACTGCTCGGCCTGATGCGGCACGCCGGCGCCGATGTGGTCGGGGTGGACTGGCGGGTGCCGCTGGACGAGGCCGCGGGCCGCGTCGAGGCCGGGACGGCTTTGCAGGGGAACCTGGATCCGGCCGTGCTGCTCGCGCCGTGGGAGGTCATCGCCAAACGGGCCCGGGCCGTGCTCGTTCAGGGACGGATCGCGGAAAGTCACATCTTCAACCTGGGTCACGGCGTGCTGCCGGAAACCGACCCCGGCGTTCTGGCCCGGCTGACCGATCTCGTGCACGAGGAGTCCGCGCGCTGAGATCCTTTATTGGCTTATCCCGGCCCGCTTATTCCGGCGGCGACGATGCCTGACGCAGTGCTTCGCTGAACACGCTGACGGCCTGCGCCCCGGAGACGCCGAGCCGGCCTTCGAACACGAAAAACGGGACGCCGCTGATCCCCAGCTCGCGGGCCTGCCGTTCGTCGCTGCGAACCTCATCGGCGTAGTCGTCGCCGTCCAGGGTCTGCTGCACGTCGCCCGGGTCGAGCCCGGCGGCCGTGGCCACCTCGGCCAGGGTGCCCGGATCGAACACCGGGCGGGCTTCGGCGAAGTAAGCCCGGTAGATCCCGTCCAGCAGCTTGTGCTGGAAGCCCTGGGCCCGGCCGAGCTGCAGCACCCGGTGGATGTCGAAGGTATTGCCCATCTCCCGGTCCGGCCGGAAGCCCAGCCCCTCAGCCTCAGCCAGGCTCGCCAGCTGGCCCTCGGCGGCCTCGGCGTCCACCGCCGACAGCTGGTACTTGGTGGCCAGCATCTCCCGGACCGGTATGGTCTGGCCCCGCGGCCAGCCCGGATCCAGCTCAAAGGACCGGTAGACGACCTCGACCGGCTGCTGGCGGCCGAAGGCGTCCAGTGCTTTTTCGAACCTCGCCTTGCCCACATAGCACCAGGGGCAGACGACATCACTCCAGACGTCGACACGCATAGCCTCAGCCTAGGCTGTTCAGGTGAAGACTTCGGGACCGGCGGGTCAGCTGAGCCAGCCAGGCGGCGGGACGGCAGCCGGCACGGACGGCGGCACGGGGGACGGCGCGGCGGACAGGACGCGGCCGCACGTCGTCATCGTCGGCGGCGGTATCGCCGGGCTGGCGGCCGCGTTCTTCCTGCGTGACGCGCCGGTCCGGGTCACGGTGCTGGAAGGATCACCGCGGCTGGGCGGCAAGCTGGCTGTGTCCGAGGTGGCCGGAGTGGCCGTGGACGCGGGCGCGGAAGCCCTGCTTACGCGACGGCCCGAGGGCACTGGCCTGATCGGCGACGTCGGCCTCGGCGACCAGCTCGTGACGCCCGGGACCACATCCTCGGCCATCTGGACCCGGGGTGCCATGCGACCGCTGCCGCAGCGCCAGTTCATGGGCGTGCCCGCGGACCTGGCCCCCGAGGGCGACCTGGCCCGCTCCGGGGTGCTGTCCGATGGGGGGCTGGCCCGGGCCCGCGAGGACCTGGACCGGCCGGCCACGCCGTGGGACGGTGACACGGCCGTCGCCGCCTACGTCGGGGCCCGGTTCGGAGCCGAGGTGGTCGACCGGCTGGTCGATCCGCTGCTCGGTGGCGTCTACGCGGGCCGGTCGGAGGAACTGTCCTTCGCCGCGACCCTCGGCTCGCTGGCCAAGGCCGCGCCTGCGCACCGCTCGCTGGCCGAGGCCGCGGCATCCCTGCTGCCCGCTCCGCCGGAGCCGCGGCGCCCGGGCCAGGCCGCCGCCGCGCCGCCGAAACGGCTGCCGGTGTTCACCACGCTGGCCGGCGGGCTCGGCACGCTGCCCGCCGTGCTGGCCGAGACCTCCGGCGCGGCCACCCGGACCCGCGCGACGGTCCGGGAGCTGGCCAGGACCGCCACCGGCTGGCGGCTGACCGTTGGCTCCGCCGCGGCGCCGGAGGAGATCACCGCGGACGCGGTGGTGCTGGCCCTGCCCGCGCGGCCCGCGGGCCGGCTCCTCGCCGGGGTGCCAGGAGCGTCACCGGCGGCCGCCGCGCTGAGCGGCATCGAGTACGCCAGCATGGCCATCGTCACCCTGGCCTACCCGCGCTCGCGTTTCCCCGCAGCACAGGGCACCCAGGGAGAACAGGCCCGAGGGGAACAGGCCCGAGGAGAACAGGCACGGCGCAGCGGGTACCTCGTGCCGGCCGTGGACGGGCGCGCGGTCAAGGCCGTCACGTTCTCCACCGTGAAGTGGCCGCACCTCGCCGATCCCGGCCGCGGCGATCACGACGGGCCGGTGGACCTGATCCGTTGCTCGCTCGGGCGGATCGGGGAGGAGGGCGTGCTGCAGCGCGACGACTCCGAACTCGTCGCGCTCGCCGTAGCCGACCTGGCCGAAGCGACCGGGGCCCAGGGGCCGCCGCTGGACACCCGCGTCACCCGGTGGGGAGGCGCGCTGCCGCAGTACACGGTCGGGCACCTGGACCGGGTCGCGGCGATCCGGGCCGGGGTGGCTGCCCAGCCCGGGCTGGCCGTCTGCGGTGCCGCCTTCGACGGGATCGGCATCCCGGCCTGCATCGGCACCGCGCGCCGCGCGGCCGAGGACACGGCCAGCTATCTGCGCGACCGGTCCCGGCCGGGCGGTGCCCCAGCCGGCGGGTAGGCCTATGAGCGGCCGGCGTACAAGCGCCCGCTGGCCATGGCGGACAATAGAGGCATGGCTGCGAACGACGAAGGGGACCGCCCCGAGGGGGAGGCTACCCGGCTCAGGGCCCGGGACCTGAACGAGCTGATCCGGTACACCATGTGGTCCGTCTTCAAGGTCACCGACCGCGCCGCGCTCGACGGTACCGGGGCGGTGGGCGAGGCGAGCTCATGGCCCGGCCTGGCCAGCTCCGTCCGGCGCGATGTGGTCGCCGACGAGGTGACCGGGCTGCTGGAGGAGGCGGCGGGCAAGGGCACCACCACCCGCGGCTGCTACGACGTGCAGGGCCTGCGGGCAGACGCGGACTACATGTTCTGGTGGATCGCACCGTCCGCGGACGATCTGCAGGAGATGTACGCGCGCTTCCGCCGGACCCGGCTGGGCCGGGCCAGTGAGCCGGTCTGGTCGGTGATGGCGCTGCACCGCCC
>JBEKCN010000256.1:0-5877 GCA_050014855.1 Streptosporangiaceae bacterium
CTGCAGTCCCACATATCTGCCCAGCTGAAGCGCGTGACCTGAGCCGGCCGGTACTATCCGTGCCGCGCCGGGCAGGATCGGGCGGCTTCCGCACACGGCCAGCGAGCCCGGGTGGCTCCCTGGCACGGTCAGGGAACGCCGCACCCAGCGCACGGACCTGAAAAACTCCCCGGCGGCCCCCGGCCACGGGCGGGGGAAGTCCGCCCAGTGCATAGGCCTGAGACTCCCGGGCGGCCCCCTGCCCAGGGGCGGGGAAGCCCGCGCAGCGCACGGGCCTGAGACTCCCGGGCGGCTCCCCGGGTCACAGACGGGGAAGCGCGCGCAGCGCACGGGCCTGAGACTCCCGGGCGGCTCCCCGGGTCACAGACGGGGAAGCGCGCGCACCGCACGGGCCTGAGACTCTCGGGGGGAAGCCCCGCGCATGGGCATAAAAAACCCCCGGGCGGCTCCCGCCGCGCACAGAGCGCGGACGGGGACCGGCTGGACAGGGCCGGTCAGCCCGGGGGGGCGGTGTCTGTCCGGGATTGCCGACCGCCGTCCCAGAGGACGTCAGGGCCGGCGCCCATCGGCACCTCAGGAAAGGAGGTGGAAGGGCGGGGCCCGCGCGTTGCGGCCGAGGGCCGATGACGGCCTAGTACCACGGTGCGCGCGTCGGCGGGTCAGCGGCTAGCGGACAGCCACCTCACGAGTCCAACGTCTATGCATGCTGTGGACCACCTCCTTTCCCGTGTAAAACGCACGCTATGTCACAGCGGGCCGCAGAGGCAAGACGAATTCCGGCTGCCCCTTCCCGCTGGCCTGGAGCGGGCCTCCCCCCATGGCCGGAAGGCGCCTCCGCCAGGCCCGGGCACGCTCGGCCCAGGCCCGGCTAAACTGCGGGTATGGCGGCAGCCCGGGACACCGAACGCGTCCCGCAGGCCTGGGATGAGCAGCTACGGGCCCGCGGCTACCGGGTCACGCCGCAGCGCCAGCTCGTCCTGGAGGCTGTGGCCCGGCTTGGCCACGCGACCCCGGAAGACGTCGGCGCCGAAGTCCGGCAGGCTGCGCGCGGCGTCAACATCTCCACCATCTACCGGACGCTGGAGCTGCTGGAACAGCTCGGCATGGTGACCCACGCGCATCTCGGGCACGGGGCGCCGACGTATCACCTCGCCGTAGACGCCGATCACGTCCACCTCGTGTGCCGGAGCTGCGGGAAGATCACCCAGGTCAGCCCGGACTCGGTCCGACCGCTGGTCACGGCGCTCAATGAGGAGCAGGACTTCGAGACCGACGTCGGCCACCTGACGGTCTTCGGACGCTGCGGGCAGTGCCGCCACGCTGGCGCTGAGCCGGGCCGGGCCGGGCCACGCGTAACCTAGGACCATGAGTAGCCCGCTTCTCGCCACGCCCGGAGCCGTTCCCGCCGAGGGACCGGACGCCGGTGTCGCGGCGCACTACGGAGACCCGGTCCGCGAGCAGCGCGCGATGACGCGTGCCGCCGGGCTGGTAGACCGGTCCCACCGCGGGGTCGTGCGTGTCGCCGGCCCGGACCGGCTGAGCTGGCTGCACAGCCTGACCACCCAGCATCTGGAAAAGCTGACGGCCGCCGCTACCGCCCGGGCCCTTATCCTCAGCCCGAACGGGCACGTGGAGCAGGAGCTCACGCTGACCGACGACGGCACCGCCGCCTGGATCCACGTCGAGCCGGGACGCGCGGCGCCGCTGGTTGAGTTCCTTGACTCCATGCGGTTCATGCTCCGCGTCGAGACGGCCGACCTCACCGCCGGTTACGCGGTGCTCACGGTGGCGGGCCCGTCCGGCGCGGAGGCCGCGGCGGCTGCGGCCGGAGCGGCCGTCGCCGTCACCGACGGCCTGGTCGGTACCGATTACGTGGTGCCCCGGACCGAGCTGGCTACCATCGCCGGCGAGGTGGGCGACCGCGGCGCGCGGCTGGCCGGGACGTGGGCGTATGAGGCCCTGCGTATTGCGGCCCACGAAGCCCGGTTCGGCCTGGACACCGACCACAAGACGCTTCCGCACGAAGTCGGCTGGATCACCTCGGCCGTGCACCTGTCCAAGGGGTGCTACCGGGGCCAGGAGACGGTCGCTCGGGTGCACAACCTGGGCCATCCGCCCCGGCGGCTGGTATTCCTGCACCTGGACGGCAGCGCGGACCGGCTGCCCGGGCACGGGGACCCGGTTGAGCTGGACGGCAAGCCGGTCGGTTTTGTCGGGTCGGCCGCCCGCCATTTCGAGCTGGGCCCGATCGCGCTGGCCCTGGTGCGAAGGACGGTCCCGGTCGAGGCGACCCTCCTGGCCGGGGGGGTGGCCGCCGCGCAGGAGGTCATCGTGCCGCCGGACGCCGGCGCGAACGTCACTATCGACAAGGCGGCGTTCGGCCGGCGCTCTCTGCTGGGCAAGCCGTAACCGTCTGGATCCTGCGATGGAGGCCACCTCATTGCTGCGCGGAACCCTGCTGGCCGCGGCATCAAGCGAACGGCTGCGCCGAGCCGTGATCACGGCACCGCAGACCCGGGCCATCGTGAACCGGTACGTCGCCGGGGACACCACGGCTGACGCGGTGCGCGCGGCTCGTGAGCTGCGGGCGGCCGGTCTGCTCGTCTCGCTGGACTACCTGGGCGAGGACACCACAGACGCGGCACAGGCGGCCGACGTCACCCGCAGCTACCTCGGGTTGATCCGTGAGCTGTCGGGTGCCGGGCTGACCGGCGACGGCGGCTGCGAGGTTTCCGTCAAAGCGACCGCCGTGGGCCTGTTCCTGCCCGAGCATGGCGAGAAGACCGCGGCGGAGAATATCGGCCGGATCTGCGCCGCCGCCCGCGACGCGGGGACCACGGTCACGCTCGATGCCGAGGACCACACGGCCGTCGGCCGGACCTTGCACATCGCCGGCGAGCTGCGATCCGATTTCCCTGATCTCGGCTGTGTCGTCCAGTCCAGGCTCCGGCGCAGCCAGGCCGACTGCGCCGAGCTGGCGGGCACGGGCGCCCGGGTCCGGTTGTGCAAGGGTGCCTACGACGAGCCACCGGACATCGCGTACACCACCCGGCGCGATGTCGACCTCTCCTACGCCCGGTGCATGCGCCTGCTGATGGCCGGCGACGGCTACCCGATGCTCGCGACCCATGACCCGCGGCTGATCGATATCGCCGCGACCCTCGCCCTGATGTCCGGCCGCTCCGCCGACCGCTTCGAGTACCAGATGCTCTACGGCATCCGGCCCGCCGAGCAGCAGCGCCTGGCCGGCACGGGTGCCAGGGTCCGGGTCTATACGCCCTACGGCGGTGACTGGTACAGCTACCTCGTCCGCCGGCTCGCCGAGCGCCCGGGCAACCTCGGCTTCTTCCTGCGTTCGCTGGCCCCGTCCCGGTGGCGCCCGTGAGCGCAGCGCCCGACCTGCGAGGTGACACCCAGATGATCGCGATCCTCGGTACCGGGAAGATGGGGGAGGCGCTGCTGTCCGGCCTGCTGCGGGCCGGTCATCCGCCGGCTGAGCTTCTCGCGGTCGCCCGGCAGCCCGGGCGCACGGCCGAGCTGCGGGAGCGTTACGGCGTGCGGACGCCGGACGCCGCGGAGGCGGCCAAGACCGCGGACACGCTGGTGCTGGCGGTCAAGCCTCAGGACATGGGGGCACTGCTGGACGAGATCGCCGCGTTCGTTCCGGCTTCGGCCGGCCGGCTGGTGATCTCCGTGGCCGCGGGCATCACCACCGCCTTCATCGAGCGCCGGTTCACCGGCGATGTTCCGGTGGTCCGGGTGATGTCCAATACGCCGGTCCTGGTCGACCAGGCCATGAGCGTGATCTCCGCCGGCCGGTACGCGGGCGAGGAGCATCTGGGCCGGGCGGAGAAGCTGCTGCAGCCGGTGGGCAAGGTCCTGCGGATCCCGGAATCGCAGCAGGACGCCGCGACCGCCTTGTCTGGCAGCGGGCCAGCCTACGTGTACTTCCTGGTCGAAGCGATGGTGGACGCCGGCATTCTGCTGGGCGTGCCACGCGGCACGGCGATGGAAATGGTCACCCAGGCGGTCTACGGGGCGGCCACGATGCTTCGTGAATCCGGTGAGCACCCGGTGATCCTGCGCGAGGCGGTGACGTCTCCAGGGGGGACGACGATATCCGCCATCCGGGAGCTGGAGAAGCACGGGGTACGCGCCGCGTTCCTCGCCGCGATAGAGTCCGCGCGTGACCGGGGCCGGGAGCTCGCCGGCGGCTGAGGCTGGGGCTCAGGCCGCGGCAGCCAGGCCCGCGCGATGCACTCGGAGGCGACCGTGACGTGCTCACTGGCCGTGAGCTGGGACGACCAGCTTGCGGAGTATGACTTCGGCCCCGGCCATCCGCTCGCCCCGGTGCGGGTGGAGCTGGCCATGGCCCTGGCCCGCGAGTTCGGTGTGCTCGATGCGACGGGTGTTTCGGTGTTCGTTCCCGAGTCCGCCACCGGTGAACAGCTCGAGCTCGTGCATGACCCCGCGTACATCGAGGCGGTCCGCCGGGCAGGGGAGCGGGCGTCGCGGGGCGAGCCGCTGGACCCGAGGTCGTTGCTCTTCGGTCTCGGTACCACGGACGATCCGGTCTTCCCCGGTATGCATGAAGCATCGTCGCTGGTAGCGGGGGCCACGCTGGCCGCCGCCCAGGCCGTGTGGACCTCCGCCGCGTCCCACGCCGCCAGCATCGCGGGCGGCCTGCACCATGCCATGCGGCGGTCGGCCAGCGGGTTCTGCGTCTACAACGATCCGGCGATCGCCATCGCGTGGCTGCTGGAGCAGGGGGCGGAGCGGATCGCGTACGTCGACGTCGACGTCCACCACGGCGACGGCGTGCAGGCGGCCTTCTACGACGATCCGCGTGTCCTGACGATCAGCCTGCACGAGCATCCCGCCACCCTGTTCCCGGGAACGGGGCTGCCCACCGAGACCGGCGCCGACGGCGGCGAAGGCTTCGCCGTCAATATCGCCCTGCCCGCCGGGACCGGTGACGCCGGCTGGCTGCGCGCGCTCGACGCCATCGTACCGCCGCTGCTACGGGAGTTCCAGCCGCAGCTTCTGGTCAGCCAGCACGGCTGCGACAGCCACTATCTCGACCCGCTCGCGCACTTGGAGGTGAGCGTCGACGGGCAGCGGCGGGCTCAGTCCATGCTGCACCGGCTGGCGCATGAGACCGCCGGCGGCCGGTGGATCTGCACGGGCGGCGGCGGATACGCGCTCGTCGCGGTCGTCCCGCGGTCCTGGGCGCACCTGCTCGGCATCGCGAGCGACCAGCCCATCGACCCCGGCGAGCCCACTCCGGCGGCCTGGCGTGAGCTGGCCCGCCGCAGGACCGGGATCGAGCCGCCGGAGCGCATGACCGACGGGACCGCGGCCGATTTCGTCCCCTACGAGTCCGGTGCGAACCCGCATGATGCCGTCGACCGGGCGATCGCCGCGACGATGAGAGCCATCTTCCCGTCGCACGGACTGCTCGCCGGTCCCTGGTGAGGCGGCCTGCGGCCGGCGGTACCGGCCGGTCAGGGGCTAGTCGCAAACGACGCTTGCACTACTTGCGGTTCAGCCAGCCGCGCTAGGCCAACGAATTATTAGTGTGCACCACCAGTCCCTTGAGGAACTGGCGCCGCCGCTGGCCTGCGTTTTCTTCGGAGTTATTTTCCGCCGGGATGTGCACAAGGCGTATCTCTCCGATACCGTCGCTTGCTCTTTTTCGTGCGCGACTTACCCTGGAGACGTACGTGACTGGTGCGCCGATCGATTAAGCGTGCACGGCTCCGTGCGGAAGTGGAGCAGGGATGACTGCAACCGAAACTCCCCTCAGCGACGTCAGATTTCTCACGGTTGCCGAAGTGGCCACGATTATGCGCGTCTCGAAGATGACCGTGTATCGCC
>JBEKCN010000257.1:0-5869 GCA_050014855.1 Streptosporangiaceae bacterium
GGCCGCGCCGTTGCTCCGGGCGCTCCCCCGGCAGTGGGGCCATGGTGACTGGCATCCCTCGAACCTCACCTGGACGTCGGCGTCCGCCGAGGCCGAGGTGGCCCAGGTCGTCGACTTCGGCCTGGCGAACCGCACCTTCGCGGTGCACGACCTGGCCACGGCGCTGGAACGGAGCACGGTCGGCTGGCTCGACCTGGCCGAATCGGGCCGGGCCGACGCCGACCTGGACGCGATCGGCGCCCTGCTCGACGGGTACGAGAGCGTGCGGCCGCTCAGCCGGGCTGAGGCCGCCGCCCTCGCCGAGGTGCTGCCCGTCGTACACGTGGAGTACGCGCTGTCCGAGATCGAGTATTTCGCTGATGTGGTGACCTCACCCGGCCTTGCGGACCTGGCGTACGACGGCTACCTGCTGGGCCACGCCCGCTGGTTCCGCAGCAGCGAGGGCAGAGCGGTCACCGGCTACCTACGCGGCCGCAGGGTGACCCGGCATCGACGTGCCCCGCCGCTGATCATGCGCCGCGCGGCCGAATAGCCGCAGGCCGGAAAGCGCCTCGCCCCCACTTACCGAGCGGATCCGCGATAATCGGTGCATGGAGGCCGTCATCTCAGCTGCCGGGAAACCCCGACCGTGGTGAACTCGCCGTCCGGACGGCGGCCGCCTGGTCCCGGGAAAACGTCGAGGTTCCGCAGGTCTCCGGCCGGCCCGGGGCTGGCTCCGCTCAGCGATCGCCAGCGTGGCGAGCTGGGCGCCGACGCCACCATCACGCTGGCCGAGGAGCGCCGGGCGGCGGGGATCGACGATATCCTGGCTGCCCTGGACCGCGAGCTGATCGGCCTTGTGCCGGTGAAGCAGCACATTCTGGAGATCGCCGCGCTGCTCCTGGTGGACCGGGCCCGGCAGCGGTTCGGCCTCGAGGCGCCCCGGCCGAACCTGCACATGTGCTTCACCGGGGCACCGGGTACCGGCAAGACCACGGTGGCGCTGCGGATGGCCGACATGCTGCACCGGCTGGGTTACCTGGAGCGGGGACATCTGGTGCACGCCATGCGCAACGACCTCGTGGGCGAATACGTCGGGCAGACCGCGCCGCGGACGAAGCGGGTGCTGGAACAGGCCATGGGCGGGGTGCTGTTCATCGACGAGGCGTACTACCTGTTCAACATCGCAGACTCCCGGGACTTCGGGCAGGAGGCGATCGGCATCCTGCTCCAGGTGATGGAGAACGAGCGCGACAGGCTCGTGGTGATCCTGGCCGGCTACAAGGACCGGATGGATGAGTTCTTCGGCTCCAATCCCGGGATGCGCTCCCGGATCGCTCACCACCTCGACTTCGCCGATTACGAGCTCGGTGAACTGATGCTGATCGGGCAGGTGATGCTGGAGCAGTCCAGTTACTACCTGTCCGCCGAAGCGGAGGCAGCGCTGAGCGGCTACCTGAAGCGCCGGATGGACGAGCCGCGGTTCGCCAACGCGCGCAGCGTCCGTAACGAACTGGACCGCGCGCGGCTCCGGCACGCCCACCGGCTGGCGGCCGACCCGCACCGGAGCTGGGGGCGGGACGATCTGATGCGGATCGAGCGGACTGACATCCTCGGCGACGACACCGACGGGGACGCTGACCCCGGTGACCTCAGCGGCCCGGAGGTCGCGGCGCAGAGCCCCGCCACGGTCCCGGCAGATCACCCGGGTCCGCACGGTCTCGATTAGCGCGCCGCCCCGCCCCTCAGCCTGCCGCCGTCGCTCATGGTGTTCTGAAGGTTTCAGGCCAGGGCGCCGGGTATGGCCTCCACCAAGCTTCCGTCAGCCGCAGGGAAGTGATGATGGTGCGCCATTATCTGCTGGTCCTCGATATGGACCTGCTCGCTGTCGACGAAAAATTCGATCTCGAGCCGATCAACTACTTCCTCGCCCAGCAGGAGCGGGAACATTGCTACGTCACAGTGCTGTCGCTGGTCGACACCAGCTCGGCCAAGCTGCCGGCCATGGAGCTTCTGCTGGGCGCCAAGGTAGGCAAGTTCCCGGTGGCGCCCTGGCCCGATCATAAAATCATCGCGGCGGCCGAGCACAGGATGCACCTGGCCGTCAAGCACTTGAAAGCCATCGGCTGCCAGGCCGAGGGCATCATCAGCGATGACGACGACCTGCTGAAGGTGGTCCGGGCCGAGACCCGCAGTCAGGACTACGCGAAGGTGGTCCTGGCCACTGGCCGGCGGCGCGGCTCCGTGCTGGCCCGGGAGCTGCATGTGGACCCTGTCCATCGGCTGCGCTGGCGGCTCGGCGCGCGGCTGGTCGTGTTCCCCCAGGGCCCGGAGGCCGCGCACCCGACGCTGACGGCCTGACCGCGCCGGCCGCTTACGCCGCCCGGCCCGATCCGTCCCTCCCACCCCTGCCTCTCCCGGCGCACAGCACGTGAACAGGCTTTTCTACGGCCTTTTCTAAAAATGGGACACAGCCTGGTACTGGTGTGGCGCGGTGCGCGGCCCTAGGTTTGCACCAGGAACACCTCCTGTTCCTCAGCGGAGGAGAGCGAATGACAGAGATCACCGTCACCGTCGACGGCGTGAAGTATGCCGATCACGTCGAACCCCGGATGCTGCTGGTGCACTACCTGAGGGAAGTCGTCGGGAAGACCGGTACGCCGGTCGGATGCGACACGTCCAACTGTGGCGCGTGCACCGTGCTGATGGACGGCCAATCGGTCAAGAGCTGCGCGGTGCTCGCCGTGCAGGCAGATGGCGCGAACCTCACGACCATTGAGGGCATGGCGAACGGCAGCCTGCATCCGCTGCAGCGCGCCTTTCACGAAGAGCACGCGCTGCAGTGCGGGTACTGCACGCCGGGCATGATCATGGCGGCAGCGGACCTGCTCCGGGAGAACCCGCACCCCAGCGATACCGAGATCCGCGAGGGACTGGAAGGCAACCTGTGCCGCTGCACCGGCTATGAGAACATCGTCCGCGCCGTGCGGCGCGCCGCCGAGGCAGGAGTAAGCGGATGACCGCGCAGACCGAGATCGCCCCGGCGCCGGATGCGGAACTGGGCAAGGCACGCCTCCGGAAGGAGGACGAGCGCCTCATCACCGGCCAGACCAACTGGACCGACAACATCAAGCTGCCCGGGATGCTGCACATGGCGTTCGTGCGCAGCCCCTTCGCGCACGCGCGCATCACCTCGGTAGACGTCAGCGCGGCGCTGGCCGAGCCCGGGGTCATCGCGGCCTACTCCGGCGCGGACTTCGCGGCCGAGCAGGGGAGCCTGCCGTGCGCGTGGCCGGTCACGCCGGACATCGTGATCCCCAATCACCCGCCGATGGCCACCGACGAGGTGCGCTACGTCGGAGAGGCGGTGGCGTGCGTGGTAGCCCGCGATCGCTACGCCGCCACCGACGCGCTGAACGCTATCGAGGTCGACTACGAGCCGCTGCCGCCGGTGCTCGACATGCGGACCGCTCTGGAGGACGGCTCCCCGAAGGTGCACGAGGCGGGCAACCTGAGCTACGACTTCCTGTTCACCCAGGGCGACATGGGCACCGCCTTCCACGACGCACCCATCGTGCTGGAGCGCACTTACCGCCAGCAGCGGCTGATCCCGGCGGCGATCGAGCCGCGCGCGGTGGTCGCCTCCTGCGTGGGCGGGGAGTTCACCCTCTGGTCAGCCACCCAGATCCCGCACGTGCTGCGGGTCATGCTGGCCATGGTGACCGGGATACCTGAGCAGAACCTCCGCGTCATCGCCCCCGACGTAGGCGGCGGATTCGGCTCCAAGCTGCAGGTGACCGCCGAGGAAGTGCTGGCGGTCCTGATCGCCCGCAAGCTCGGCCGGCCGGTCAAGTGGACCGAGTCCCGCAGCGAAGGCAATCTGACCGTGCACCACGGCCGGGACCAGTGGCAGCAGCTCAGGATCGCCGCCGACAGCGATGGCCGGATCCGCGGCCTGGAGGTCGACCT
This sequence comes from Streptosporangiaceae bacterium, assembly GCA_050014855.1. Lineage (GTDB taxonomy): Bacteria > Actinomycetota > Actinomycetes > Streptosporangiales > Streptosporangiaceae > Bog-532. The sequence continues at coordinate 3,949 of JBEKCN010000257.1, forward strand.
GCTCGCGGACATGGGGGCCTACCTCATGCTGGTCACCCCCGGGGTGCCGGTACTGGGCGCCTTCATGTTCCCCGGCATCTACAAGATGGACGCCTACTCGTTCCGCTGCCGGGGAGTCTTCACCACCAAGATGCCCACCGACGCCTACCGCGGCGCCGGCCGCCCCGAGGCGACCTTCGCCATCGAGCGACTCATGGACGAGCTCGCCACCGAGCTGGGCCTCGACCCGCTCGAGGTGCGGGAGCGGAACTGGATCAAGCACGAGGAGTTCCCGTACACCACCGTGGCCGGCCTGACCTACGACTCGGGTAACTACGAGGCGGCCACGGCCAAGGCAAAGGACCTGTTCGACTACGACGCGCTGCGCCGCGAGCAGCAGCAGCGGCGCAGCAGCGGCGACCCGGTCCAGCTGGGGCTGGGTGTGTCGACCTTCACCGAGATGTGCGGCCTGGCCCCCTCCCGTGTGCTCGGCTCGCTCGCCTACGGCGCGGGCGGCTGGGAGCAGGCGTCGATCAGGATGCTCCCGACGGGCAAGGTCGAGGTCGTTACCGGCTCCAGCGCACACGGCCAGGGGCACGAGACGGCGTGGAGCCAGATCGTGGCCGACCAGCTCGGCGTCCCGTTCGAGGACATCCGGGTCCTGCACGGCGACACCCAGGTATCGCCCAGGGGCATGGACACCTACGGCTCCCGGTCGCTGGCCGTGGGCGGCATGGCGCTGGTCATGGCCTGCGACAAGGTCATCGATAAGGCCCGGGTCATCGCCGCTGGCATGCTCGAGGTCTCGGCAGCGGACCTGGAGTGGACCCCGGGACGCTGGGCGGTTCGCGGCGACCCGGACAAGGGCGTGACGATCGCCGAGATCGCCCTGGCCACGTTCGCCGCCCATGCTCTGCCCGAGGGCGTCGAGCCGAGCATCGACGCCGACGCCACCTACGACCCGGAAAACTTCTCCTTCCCGCATGGCACTCATCTGTGCGCGACCGAGGTCGACACCGAGACCGGCTTTGTGAAGATCCGCTCTTATGTGGCCGTCGACGACATCGGCAAGGTCGTAAACCCGCTGATCGTCGAGGGCCAGGTGCACGGCGGTCTCGCCCAGGGCATCGCGCAGGCCCTGTACGAGGAAGCGGTGTACGACGACGAGGGCAACCTGATCACCACCACGCTGGCTGACTACCTGATCCCGTCGGCCACCGACCTGCCGTCCTACATCACCGGGCGGACCGAGAGCCCAGCCGCCAACCGGCTGGGTGTCAAGGGCGTCGGTGAGGCCGGGACGATCGCCTCCACCCCCGCGGTGGTCAACGCGATCGTGGACGCGCTGCGCCCGCTCGGCGTGGCGGACATCACCATGCCGTGCACGCCGGAGCGCGTCTGGCGCGCGATCCAGGCCGCCCGGGGCGGCGACCAGGCCGGCGCCGCGGAACAGCACGCGGCCTGGCAGAGGGATCAGACCCAGGGCAACAGCCCGCAGGGCGTCACCCCTGAGCGCGGGGACGCGGAGCAGAGCGGAGGCGCGGCATGATCCCGGGCAAGTTCGAGTACGTCCGGCCCGGCTCGGTCGGCGACGCGGTGAGCGCCCTGGCCGACGGGGGCGAAGACGCGAAGGTCATCGCGGGCGGCCAGAGCCTGATGCCGCTGCTGCGGCTGCGGCTGGCCTATCCCGACCTGCTGGTCGATGTCGGCGGCCTGGAGGAGCTGCGCGGCGTCAGGGACGCCGGGGACAGGCTGGAGATCGGCGCGCGGACCACGCACTACCAGCTCGTGCACGACCCGCTGGTAGCGGAGCACTGCGGGATCCTGCAGGAAGCCACCAGCACGGTCGCCGACCCCGCGATCCGCCACCGGGGCACCCTCGGCGGTGCCCTGGCGCACGGTGACCCGGCCGGGGACCTGCCCGCGGTCGTGCTGGCGCTGG
>JBEKCN010000258.1:0-5867 GCA_050014855.1 Streptosporangiaceae bacterium
ATGGCCGTGCAGCTGGAACCCGGTGATCGTGACCGAGCCGCGCACCGGGTTCTGCAGGTAGCCGGACGGAGGGCTGAGGTCAAGATCCTGCAGCACGCAGGGGCAGCCGACCAGCTGTCCGGTCAGCGTGGCGGTGCCGTGGACGGGCAGCGGCCCGAGGCTGACGGGTGAGGAGCCGGTCGTGACGTCCGCGGCCAGCAGGGTGCCGGGTGGCGACAGCGCATGCACCTGGACGGTGAGCCGGACAGCATCCCCGGTGAGGATGACCGGCTGGGGCGCGCGGGGTTCCAGCCTAGGGGCGAGGGCGGCTAGGGGCTGCCCCCTCGGGCCGGGCTGCCAGGCTGCGATGCGGGCGAAGCGCGCCGGGTCCACGCCCAGGGTCGTCAACCCGGCGGTACCGCTGGAAAGGCTGGTGTAGCTGTCCACGGCGGTGGCCATCCGCCCGCCCGGATCCGCTCTGGCGACGATGGTGCTCAGATCCTTGCCAGCCGGGGTACTGACGGTGAGTACCGTGGGCGCGCCCACTTCGATGGCGGCGACGCGCCGCTGGTTGCCCCGGCCGACCGACCAGGCGCTCACGGCGAAAGCGGCGAGCGCGAAAGCCGTGGCAAGCACGATGGTGGTGCGCACCCCGCCCGGGCGGCGGGCCACGTGACGGAGGGCGAGGAACAATCCGAGGCCGCCGCCGCGGCCCGTGCGGGCGAAGGCGGCCCGGCAGCCCAGCGGCAGCAGCCGGGAGGCTATGACCGCGACGGCCAGCCCCAGCAGCCCGGGCACCAGCAGGATGAGCGTGCCCGGCCGCGCGGAGCTGATCTGCCCGGTGACGGCCAGGTCGAGCAGGCCCGCGGCCGCGCCGGTGGCCAGGACCGCATCCACCACCCAGCCGCGGTTTGCCGCCTGGGAGCCGGAGCGCCGCCATTCCTCCAGTACAGGCCGGCGCAGTGTCCGCCGGGCGGCCAGGACGGCGGCAGCCAGGCCGCCGGCCGTGGCGGCTGCGGCGGTGGCCCAGGCCAGGCCGGGCAACACCACCGGGGTGCCCGGGCGCAGCAAGCCCTGGCAGATCACCGCCGTGGCGCCCCACCCGGCCAAGGTGCCGGCCGGCAGCGCCAGGGCCAGCAGCATCACCGGTTCAGACAGCCCGAAGGCAACGGTCGACCATGCCCCCCGTCCGCGCAGCTTAGCCAGAGCAACCTCGGGGCCGCGTGCCTCGACCGCCTCGGTGACCGCGAGGAACAGCAGCAGCAGGCACAGCACCAGCAGCTGGGCGGTGATCAGCACGACCGGTACCGCCACCGAACTCCAGCTCGACTGCACCGTCTGCAGCGTGGCCGGGATCGCGGTGCTGACGATGATCTGCTGGTCCCACAGCACTGGGCTGTCGCTGAACGCGGTCATCGCCGCGTTCAACGGGGCTACCTCATCGCCGGTAATCCGCCCCGAATTGAGCACGTCGTCCACGACGGCCGTGCCCTGCTGGCTGGCTGGGCTGTGCTCCAGCGTGGACCGCGTGGCGAACATCGCGTCGATCGACGACGAAGCCGAGAAAGACGTCGTCGTCACCGGGAAATACGTGCTGCCGCGGCCGAACCAGTAGTCCAGGGCCTGGTCCGGCAGGGCGTAGAGGCCGGTGATCGTGAGGGCACTGTAGCCGGGGAAGCGTAGCTGCTGGCCGATGTGCCAGCCCGTCACGACCGCCGTGGTGCGACTGACAATGACCTGTCCCCGGGCGGCGGGACAGGCGCCGTCGATCCGCAGGTGCGCGCACACATCGCTCCGCCAGACAAGCGGGACCGAGGTGAGTTCCTGCGGGAACGGCACGGTTGTCTCGACCGAGTAAAGCGGTGGGGCGAACAGCCCGCGGCCGGCCAGGTTGCCGAGGCTGGTGTCGAGCTGGCCCTGCTGCACCGGGGCGAGCTGCCCAAGCAGGCCGGGGACCGCGCCCGTCTCGTTGACTTCGTAGCCCCGGCCGATGACCGATGCGGTGACCAGCCCGTCACGCAGGATTGAGGTCCGCGCCGCCTGATAGTAGATGGGCCCCGTCGCCGCCGCCGCGGTCGCCACCAGAGCCACCGCCAGGATCATCACCGTCGCGCCCCCGCGCTGCGCAAGCCCGCGCAGCCGGGGTACCAGCCACCCCATCAGCGGGCCGGGCCCCGCCGCGCGGCCAGCGGGCCGCCGGAGACGCCGACCGCAAGGGGGAGATCCGGAACAGGAACCTGGGCCCACGATGCGGTCATAGTCAGCACTCTAGGGAGCCTGTGCGCGACCGCTCAACCCGTCTCGATGGCACCCGCGCCGCCGCGACGTCGGCCAGACGGAATCGCGCTGTGCTATTCAACGCGCTGCAATACGCGGCCGAGCTCGGGCTGGTCGACGCTAGTCCGATCAAGGATCTGCGGTGGACCGCTCCGCGCGCCTCCCAGGCAATCGACCGGCGCCGAGTCATCAATCCCGATCAAGCCCGCGCCCTGTTGGCCGCCGTGGAAGCACAAGAGCCGTCCGGGCTCCGGCTGGTGGCATTCTTCGGCGTGATGTATTACCGCGGGCTCCGGCCCGAGGGAGCAGCCATGCTCCGCATGGCGGACCTGCGACTGCGCGCGGACAAAGACGAGTGGGGGAAGATACAGCTCACCGCCGCCGCGCCGGTGACGGAGAAACAGCAGGTCAGTGAGCGGTTTGCGCAGGCCGGCGAGGAGATCGGCTAGCATGCTCGGGACCACCCGCCGGTGTAGCTCAGTTGGCAGAGCAGCCGTCTTGTAAACGGCAGGTCAGCGGTTCGAATCCGCTCACCGGCTCCCAGTGGATAGCTGTTATTCGAACAACGGCGTTCGAATCCGTGGAACGGTTCGTGGAACGAAGTGCCCGCCGCGCCCTGGCGTGGCCCGCCGCCGGCAGCGCCCCGGAGCTGCCGTCTTGAGCCGCTCGCCGCGTTCGCATCGCCGGGCCGTGGGCACGGCAGGCCATGGCCCGCAGGCTCGCCCCATCATCGTTCCGGCGTCTCCGCCACGGCCCGAAGCGTGCAGGCCGGGGCGTGCCGGAGGTGTGCGCGGGCGGCTCGCCGGGCATGTGGCACTGGGAGAGAGATCCCGAACGACTGGCAGCGCATGGGAGGGAGCAGGACGATGCCGACATCAGCGTGGCGGTTCGCCGGCACCGAGGGTGCCGATGGCGCGGTGGTCAAGCTCAAGGGCCTGGCTGCCCAGGATCTCATCGAGGTGCAGGATCTAGCGGTGATCCGCTGGCCCCGCTGGGCGGCGGAGCCCATCCTGCAAGAGCACGTTACCGAAGAGGGCAGCAGGGTTTCCGCGCTGGTGGGCAGGCGCAGGCATGCGGTAATCGACAGCTCGATTGTCGAGGCGGCCAAAGGCGACATGACGCCAGGAACGTCGGTGATCGTGATGCTGAGCGCCAACGCCGACATCGACGCTATCGCCGGGACGTTCCAGGGACTGGGACAGGACATCGAGCTGGTCCGGACGGATCTGTCGGTTCCCGACCAGGACCGGCTGAGGGCGGCCATCAGCCATGCCACCGACCAGGGTCAGAGCCCGCCGCCGTAGGCACATCACACCGCGATGCCTGGCACGCACCTCGGATCGGGCGTCGGGCCGCCACAGCCACGGTGAACGCCTCCGGCCGGGTGGCATTGGCCCTCGCCAAACAACGGGCCAGGCCAACGCGCGTCGGCGCCTGAGCTGGTCGCGGTTCGCCGCGGCCGCGGGCGGGACCGCTGAGCGCTGGCCTGGCACACGGCTTGGTGCTACCGGTGCTGCGGTGGGTGGGGTGGCGGCGGTGGGATGGTAGCCACGCTGGGCGCGGGTTCGGGCCAGACCAGCAGGACCGGGCAGGGGGCGTGGTCGACGATGAAGCGGCTGGCCGGGCCGAGGCTGCGGGGGCCGAGGTGGGTGTGGTCGCCGTCGCGGGCGAGCACGAGCAGGTCCGCGCCTTCGGCGGCGGCCACGACTTCCCGTTCGATGCGGCCGGTGCGCTGGATGCGGGTGCAGGGGCGTCCCAGTCGCCCGGCTGCGTCGGCGAGGAGCTGCCCGGCGGAGGCGGTGGCGAGGTGTTCCAGCCGGGTGCCAGGGTCGCGCCCGGGACGTGCGCGGCCGAGCAGCCCGGCGTAGGCGCCACGGGCGATGCCGGAGACCTCGGATGCGGTGACGTGCAGCAGGACAATATCGGCGTCGCCGGGCGCGTGGGCGCGGGCGGCGTCCACGCAGGCGGGCCAGGTGCCCTCGACGATCCAGGCGATGACGACGGTCACGGTGATCAACCTCCGATGACGGTCAGCGATACCCACAATGCCAGCGTCGCGAGGATCAGGGCGGCGGGAACGGTGAGCAGGCCGAGCCGGGTGAACTCCCCAATTTCCACCTCGTGCTCATGCTCGTGCACGATGCGCCGCCACAGCAAGGTGGCCAGGGACCCGGCGTAAGTGAGGTTGGGGCCGATGTTGGTCCCGAGCAGCACCGCGAGCACCGCGCCGGGGCCGGCCGGGGCGGCCAGCGGCAGCAGCACCAGCACGGCGGGCAGGTTGTTGATGACGTTGGCCAGCACGGCGGCCAGCGCCGCGATCGCGAGCAGGGTGGGCAGCCCGGTGCCGCCCGGGACCAGATGTCCCAGCGCCGCGGCGAGCCCGTTATCGGTCACGGCGCGGACGACGATGCCCAGGGCCAGGACGAACGCCAGGAACGGTACCGCCGCCGCGCGCACGATGGCCGCGGGGCTGCTGCGGCGCTGGGCCAGGGCGCGGGCCGCGAGCACGGCCGCGCCTGCGAAGGCCGCCCACGCGGGGCTGATCCCGAGCGCGGAGGCAACAACGAAGCCCGCCAGCGTGCATGCCACCGTGACCAGCGCGAACACCGGCACCCCGGATGGCCCGTCAGCAGCCGGGGGCCGGGCGCCAGCGTCCAGGTCGGTGGCGAAAAACCGCCGGAACACCACATATTCGGTGCCGATCGCCACCAGCCACGGCAGTGCCATCAGCTCGGCGAAGCGGGGGAAGCTCAATCCGCTGGCGGCGAACGCCAAAAGGTTGGTCAGGTTGGAGACCGGCAGCAGCAGCGAGGCGGTGTTCGACAGGTGAGTACAGGCGAACACGTGCGGCTTGGGCCGGGCCCCGAGCCGGGCGGCCGTGGCGAACACCACCGGGGTAAGCAGCACGATCGTGGCGTCCAGGCTGAGCACCGCGGTGACCACCGACGCGACGGCGAACACGCAGGCCAGCAGCCGGCGGGGCCGTCCCGCCGCGGCGCGGGCCATCCAGGCCCCGCAGGCGCGGAACAGCCCCTCGTCGTCGCACAGCTGGGCCAGGACCAGCACCGCCGCCAGGAAACCGATCACCGGCGCGAGCTGCTCGGTCTCAGCGCGGGCGTGGCTCAGCGAGATCGCCCCGATGCCGATGACCACCACCGCGGCCGGGACCGCGACGACTGCCTCCGGCCAGCCCCACGGGCGTACGACCGCGCCGGCCAGCGTTGCCAGCAGCAGAACGGCGGACACAGCCTCCGCCAACGCGGTGCTCACGGTCGGGTCCTCTCCCGGTCGTGCGATCCACCGGGCCCGGGGATCATCGCAGCCCCCCGTCTTCGGCGAGCGCCTCCGTCACGCGGGTGGGCAACTTCCATCGTGCCTCCTGCCCGCCGGGGCTGCTGATGAACAAACTATGCCCTCGCAGAGCGGCGCCTCCGCTTCCATTTCCGCACGTCATAAGCACTGCAGGCGGGATTTGCCTCAGCCCGGCGCGAGGCCCCAACCTCGAGCCAGGCCGTCCGCCAGCGTGCATACGCTAAACGGCACCCACGGGTGCGCCGGGATGCCGCCGTCTGGTGGGTCTGTCGCGGCTGCGTGCTAGGGGCCGCGACCGC
>JBEKCN010000259.1:0-5835 GCA_050014855.1 Streptosporangiaceae bacterium
CGCCCAACCTGGCGCATGGCGTCGGGCACGGCCCAGTCGGCGCACTGGCCAGCGCGTGGCCCGCCCTGGCGCTGGTCGGCTCATTCGAGCTTTCTCATGATGCTGATCCGCACCGGGGCGTGGTACCCGGCCAGGTGAGGCCGAGCCCGAGCCGTGGCACCAGGTCGTACCACCCCTGGTACAAGAAGCACCGCCCGAACTCACCGCTGCGCCGACCCTGGAGCAGACCGTCCGTGCCCGGCACGAGTCAGGCCACAGCCAGCGCGCTATAGCCCGGGAACTCAACATCGACCGCCGCAAAGTCAAGCGCATCCTCGACCGAGCGGCCTAGCACACCTTCTGTATATCGATGAACGGCGGCTGGCAGTATCGTCTTCGGCCGACCGAGAACTCGGGCCAGCGTGGCGCTCCGACTGTCCTCACAGTACCAGACGGTACGCGCCGGATGGCCATCAGTGCCCGGCCACCAGATGATCCGGTCGTCCGAGATGTTTGCCGCACGCCACGACGACACATCGACGCAGTAGGACATTGCGAAGCAGGACGGCGAGCTGGTGGCGCAGGATCAAGATCTCTGCGGTCTGCCATGCCTCCTCACGCCGGGACAGCCGCAGCCACGTGGCCACCCGCGTGATGAGAAGGAAAGCGAACCGCAGGCACATGACCGGTGATCGTGGCGGTCAGGCGGCTGGGAAGGCCAACCCTGCTGGTCAAAGCGGTGGACGGGATTCTCGGCACGCACAGGTACCGGCGAATCCACGGCGAGCTGACCGGGCTGGGCTACAAGCTCGCGCCCTCGACGGTGTGGCAGACCCTCAAGGACGCCGGCTTCGACCCGGCACCCAGGCGGTCCGGGCAGAGCTGGCGGATGTTCCTGGCCGGGCAGGCCAAGGCCATCCTCGCTGTGGATTTCTTTTACGTCGATACGGTCTTCCTGAGGCGCTTGTACGTGCTGTTCTCCGTCGAGCACGGCACCCGGCGCGTGCACCTGGCCGGGATCACCGCCCACCCAACGGGGGAGTGGGTGGCCCAGCAGGCCCGTAACCTGCTGATGAACCTAGAGACTCAGGCGGACGGCCTGAAGTTCTTGATCCGTGACCGGGACGCCAAGTTCACCGCGGCGTTCGATGCGTGTTCACCGCAGTCGGTGTGCGGATCATCAAGACGCCCGTCCAGGCGCCGCGTGCGAATGCGATCGCGGAGCGCTGGGTGGCCAGCGCGCCCGCGAGTGCCTAGACCCGATGCTGATCACCGGTGAACGGCACCTGCGGCTAGTCGACGCCGTGCTGCTGCAGCGCCTTTATGTCTTGTTCGTGATGGAGCTCCAGACCCGGGCCGTGGACATCCTGGGTGTTACGACTCATCCGACTGGGGCCTGGACCGTCCAGCAGGCCCGGAACCTCTTCATGGACCTCGGCGAGCGGGCCGCGCTGTTCAGGTTCCTGATTCGCGACCGGGACAGCAGTTTCACCACGGGATTCGACGAGGTATTCGCCGGGAACGGCACGCGGGTCATCAAGGCACCACTTCGGTCGCCGCGGGCGAACTCATTCGCCGAGCGGTTCGTGGGAACACTGCGCCGCGAGTGCCTGGATCAGGTGCTGATCCTCGGCGAGCGGCATCTCCTGCAGGTCCTAGCCGAGTACGCCCGGCACTATCACGGGCACCGTCCGCACCAGGGGCGGCAGCAGGAACCTCCGTTGTGCCGGGGCGGTCACGTCGTCGATATCACTGCCCGGATCGAGCGTCGGCAGGTGCTCGGCGGCCTGATCAGCGAATACTACCGCAGAGCAGCCCAGCCGGGGTGTGAAACACCAGGTCAGCGGCTATGAACGAGTCTTGGCACGGCACAGGGACTTGAACCGCTCGCCTATATCCTCGGCAGCTCCCCTGAATCTTGGCTGGCCGTCTGACCAGCGGTGAAGCAGGCGGAGGGGCGGAGCGCTTGCTCTGCCTGCGTACCCATTCGGGATTCGAGTCAGGTGGCTGACTGCGGCACCGGTGATGATCGTGGCGAACGCGATAGCGAGCGGCTCCTATATCTGGGCATCCGGACGAGCGCAGGGCCGATCAGGGCGCCCACGAGCATGGTGGCTATCGGAACCAGGCGTCGGCGGCTCGACCAGTGCGTCACCCCGGCGGCCTGCAGCGACTCCGGCGGCCGGGTCACCGTCGCGGCCAGAATCTCGCACACCACCTCATTACCGTCTTCGGGATTACCGTCTTCGGGCCACCCGAGCCCGGCGCGTCCTCCAGCCCGGCCAGCCCCTCCTCGACGTACTGGCGGCGCCACTTGACCACCGTCGGCTCAGTGCACCCGGCCCGCTCGGCGATCTGGGGGCCGGTCAGCCCGTCCGCGGTGCACCGGCTTTTCCCGCCACGGCAACGTCATCAACCAATCGATGAGGGTTGGCGGGCAGGCGGATCTGCCGTGCTTCCGCCCACCCGCACATCCGCAATTACCGGAGCAAGGCCTTCGATCAGCTAGGCAGGGGGCAACCTGGCTCGCTGGCTTCCAGATGGCCAGTTCGCGGCGCAGCGGGCATCATGGGGGACAGATGGCGTGGCCTGCCGCACGGCCAGGTATGTTTTGTGGGGAGTGTCGCCCTGGGAGGCCTGGTGGAACTGGCGGACAGCGCGACGGCGGGCGGCCTTCACGGCCACCCGCGAGCGCGGCGAGCCGCTTGGATCGTGGCCGCTGTCCTGTTCGCAGCCGCACCGTGGGCGAGCCTGGGGTTAGCCACCCCGCTCGCGTTCCTTCTCGCGGCGGCGCTATTCAGCCGCCTGCACCGGGCGCACGCAAGCGTGCTGTGGATATCCGCCGCGATCTACACGGCCGCCCTCGTTGCCGCGTTTTCTCTCGGCAATCCCGGATCGCAATCGCCCAACGCCGTCTTCGATGCGGGCATCGTCATCACGTTCATCGTCGGCGGGCTGCAGGCACTCGTCACCGTCGCGCTGGCAGCACGCGGGCACGATCCGGGCCTGCGGGACATCGCCCGCGCCTGGCGCCATCTGTGGTCACGGCAGCGCCAGGCGCGGCCACGGCAGCGCCAGGCGGCGGCACTGCGCCGACGGTCCACCTGGGAGAAAAGGCTCCGCAACCCGGGTTTCTGGCTGCGCCACCCTGTGCTGGCGGCATCCACCCTGATGATCCTGGCAACCGCCTGCATCGCCATCGGCGTGGCGCTGCGGGCTGGCGGCCACTCCTTCATGGCCCATCATGGGGTGGCCACCGGCGTGGTGATCGCTTCGGTGTCTGATCCCGTTTGCAACGACTACACCGGCGGCTGCAGCTCGAACTACGACACCACGGTCCGGTACCGGCCGCCCGGCAGCGGCCCGCTGGTGCACCGGGAGGGCTGGGATTACGTGCGGCCCGGGACACATATCCCCGTCTACTACGATCCCCGCGACCCCAGTTCCGCGAGCCTCTGGCCGGACAAGAATGACTTGGTCGGAGGCAACCTCTGGATCGTGGGGGGCCTGGCGGGGTTCGTCCTCCTCGGCGGCTACGGGTGCACCGTGATGATCAGGTACCGGAAGAAGCGCTCACACCCCAGCACCGCGCTACGGCCGCCGGACTCGGCGCTTGAGTAACAACGGAACGGTCAGTGGCGGGGGCTCGGCCAGCCGGGCCGCGAGTCCGAACCGGCACTACACCGAGACCAGATAACGGTCTATTATCCGGTACACGCGCTGCGCCTGCGGGATCACCACCAGCGGCACCCACGTCGCCGATCGTGCGCGACTCGCGCACGTTATCCGGTACATCAGGCGGGACGGGGCCATGACCACGGACAAGACCGCGATCACCGTCCACGCCGCCGTCGACCGATTCCTCGCCTCGCCCCGCTGCCGCCAGCCCACCACCCGCCGCTCCTACGTCGGCATGCTCGACCGCGTCGCGGGCAAGTCGGCCCCGGCCGGCCCCCTGTACACATCACAACTCGCCCGCCGCGTCTATGATTATGCCGACGTCAGCGTTATGCCGACCTCGGCGAGAAGTCCCTGTTCGGAGGCGGTGAACGCGCGGAAGTTGTCGGCATAATCAGAGGGCTTCCAAGAAGGCGAGCAGGGCATCGCCTGGTTGGAAACGACCGGGCTTGACCCCAAGGGGTCGAGTGCGGTCTATGGCGCGCTGCTTGTGGGTCAGGTCAGCGTGCAGGTAGATCTGGGTCGTGGTGACTTGCTCGTGGCCGAGCCAGAGGGCGATGACGGTGATGTCGTTGCCCGCTGCGAGCAGCCGCATCGCCGCGGTATGCCTGAGCGTGTGGGTGGTAACCCGCTTGGTCTTGAGCGACCGGCAGTTCTGTGCTGCGCTCGATACGTAGAGCGCGAGGCGGCGTTCGATGGCGTCGCGGCTCAAGGGCCGCCCGGTGGTGGTCGGGAAGAGCGGGTCCTCCGGAGCGCCGGGCTGTTCGCGAAGCCAGGCCTTCAAGACGGCGACGGTGCTCGATATGAGCGGCGTCCGTCGCTCTTTCCTGCCCTTGCCGACCGTGCGGACGTTGGCTCCCGGTCTGATGACGACGTCGCTGCGCGTCAGTCCGGCGAGCTCGGAGATGCGCAGGCCCGTCTGAACGGCGAGGCTGAACATGGCGTGGTCGCGCCGTCCCGTCCAGCTCGTCTTGTCACAGGCAGCGAGCACCGCTTCGACCTCGGCGTCGGTGAGGTAGGTGACGAGGTTGCGCTCGGTCCGTTTCGGCGGGACCGCCAGCACGCGCCCGATGGTGGCGGCATGCTCGGGGTGGTGCAGGGCGAGGTAGCCGAATAGTGAGTGCACTGCCGCCAGGCGGTTGTTGCGCGTCGCGACGCTGTTGTGCCGGTCCTGTGCCGCTCGAATACTCGGTTGCGTGGCTGACCTGCGCCATCGCCAGCAGACTTGACGCGGTGATGGTTGGCTGGCCGAGTGCTGATCGGGATCGTCTACCTGGTGGTTCGCCGGATACTCGGCCTCGCCGTCCTGGCGCTCCGCGCGGACATAGCGAAGGATGCTGAGCTGTTGGTACTCCCCACGAGAACGCGGTGCTGCGCCGCCACGCGGACCGGGTGCGCTCCGACCGGGTATGGCTCGCCGCGCTGGCTCGGCTCATACCCCGCAACCGCTGGACCGAAGTCTTCCCGGTGACGCCAGGCACGCTGCTGGCCTGGCACCGCAAGCTGGCCGCGAGCAAGTACGACACCAGCAACCGGCGCAAGCCCGGTCGGCCGCCGACGGTGCCTGGCATCGCCCGCCTTGTTGTCCGGCTGGCGAAGGAGAATCCGCTGTGGGGATACCGCCGGATCCACGGCGAAGTGACGAAACTCGGCGTGACGGTCGCGCAGTCCACCGTCTGGGAGATCCTGCGTGCCGCGGGCATCGATCCAGCTCCCCGTCGCGCAGGCCCGACCTGGCGGCAGTTCCTGCACGCCCAGGCTGCCGGGATCCTCGCGGTCGACTTCTTCCACGTGGACACCGTGCTGCTGAAGCGACTGTACGTCCTGGTGTTCATCGAGCATGGCACCCGCCGGATGCATCTGGGCGGCGTCACCGCCAACCCCACCGGCGAATGGACGGCGCAGCAGGCCCGCAACCTCTCTCTCATCCTCGGCGAGCGGTTCGAGGACACCAAGTTCCTGATCCGCGACCGCGGATCGAATTTCACCGCCTCGTTCGACGCGGTCTTCCAGGCCAGCGGCACCAGGATCTTGCGCACTGCTGTCCAGGCTCCGCGCATGAACGCGATCTGTGAACGCCTGGTCGGAACCCTGCGTCGCGAGCTCCTGGACCGCGTGCTGATCATCAGCGAGCAGCACCTGCGCGCCGTCCTCACTGAATACCAGTCGCACTACAAT
>JBEKCN010000260.1:0-5827 GCA_050014855.1 Streptosporangiaceae bacterium
GCGGCTTCCGCCCCAGGTTGGCCCAGGCCGGCCCGAGGTCATCGTCGGTCAGCTGGACGTCGGTTCGGATGAAGCCGTCATCTTCGGTGGCTATTCCGGTCAGCCAGCTGGTGGCGGGCTCGGCGCCGATGAAGCAGAACAAGCCAGAGCACGGATGGAACTGGGTGGTGTCCGCCGTCCGGTCGGTGATGCCAACCTCCTCTAGGAAGTCGTGGCCATCCAGCCGGGTGACCTCGCTCCGGCAAAGCACCGTCACCCGCGGATGGACCAGCAGTCGGTCGACGAGATAGGCAGACATGCCGGTGGCGATGTCCGCGCCGCGGACAATCAGCGAGACCTCACTCCCTCGCCCGGCCAGATACAGCGCGGCCTGACCGGCCGAGTTCGCGCCGCCGACCACCGTGACCGGGCTGCCCGTACACCCCCGGGCTTCCAGTTCGGTGGCCGCGTAGTAGATACCGGCGCCCTCAAAATCAGGCCAGCGCTCCAGCGGAAGCGCCCGGTAGCGGGCGCCAGTCGCGATGACGACGGCCCTGCTGTCTATGACTTCCCCGCCCGGCAGGTGCAGGCGGAGCAGGTCGCGGTTGCAGTCGGTGTTGAGCTTGACCGCCTCGCATGGGCTGGCTAGCTGGGCACCGAACTTCAGCGCCTGGAGCACGGCCCGGCCGGTCAGATCGGTACCAGAAAGGCCGAACGGGAAGCCGAAGTAGTTCTCGATCCGGGAGCTGGCCGCGGCCTGCCCGCCGGTCCCGACCGCGTCCAGCAGCATGGTGTCCAGGCCCTCGGACGCTCCGTAAACCGCGGCCGCCAGCCCAGCTGGGCCTGCGCCGACGATCGTGACGTCAACGGGCTTGGTGGAGGAGCGACGGTAGCTGAGGCCCAGCTTCTCGGCCAGCCTGCCCGGCGTGGCCCGCTTCAGCGTGGTACCGGGCATGACGACGGCGGGCAGGTCGTCCTTGGTCAGGCCGGAGGACTCCATCATCGCCCGGCCAGCGGGGGTGTCGGCATCTAACCAAAGGTGGATCAGGCGCTGCCGGGCGGCGTAGGTCCGCAGCGCCAGCGCCGGCGCCGACCTGGCGCCGCCGACGATCTCCACCGCCCGGGCGGCGGTGCTGCGCTGCAATAGCTCCCGGCGGGCGATTTCTCCGGAGTGGCGGCGATCTTGATTGAATCCGATATCTCGTAAGCCATCGCGATTGGCTTGGCCTCCTGCGTCCCCAAGATAACCGCCGAACCACAGTTCCGCGTTGTATAAGTCGTCGTAGAGCTGTTCGGCGCGGGGGATTACGGTGCGGTATTACTCATCCCATTGCCCGGACTTGTCGCCGCCCACGAGCAGGACGACTGACCGCCACGGGTCGAAAATCAGCAGGACCCGGATCTCGCTGTGCCCAGCTAACGGCGGTCAGGCCAGGTCCGCGAGCAGGGCGTCGAGGGAAAGTTCCTCCTCGACGCGAACATCGTGGCGCGCCATGGCGTCCGCCAGACCCGGATCCCAGGGGGTCGCAACCGGGTCGCCGGCCAGCCGGGGCAGCCGCGCGGCGGCATGCACAGCCAACATTGTTGCCGCTGCGGCCTCATAAGCGTCTCTGTCATACCGCCACGGCTGCCAGCGCGACTGTCCCCGGCCCATTCGCTGACGAACCGCGCTGGCGATCCGGATACCGCCCCAGTCGAAATCGCCGTGGTAGCGGAACTCCGCGCCGCCCGCCGCCAGCAGGTCGAGCAGCCGCCATCCGGCGGCGGATGGCTGGCCGCCGACGCAGACCAGCGGTGGGCAGCGGCTGCCGAGCTCGTCCGCGGCGGCCGCGATCACCACGGGATTTTCGCAGATCCGCACGGGTCCCGCTGATAGCGCCTCATCGTGGCAGCGCAGCTGCCTGAGGGTGAGCACCGTCGGCTGCCCGGTTTCCTGGTGTAGCGCCAGGACCTTGCCAAGGGCGGTGCGGCTGTCACCGGGCATGCCGAGGCAGAGCACCAGTGAGGAGAGGTCGTCAAGGTGAACGCCCACGGAGGCCCACACCATACGGCGGGAGTCCGCGCTCACCTCGGCCGCGAATGGCAGGCCAGCCAGCGCGCGGACCGCGGATACGGCGAGCGTCCCAGCCGGGCGACCGTCATCGAGGGCGTGCGCGTCGCCGCAGCATTCGGCGGCGAGCCGCCCGATCGGGATTCCTCGCGACGGCAGTCGTCGCAGCACCGCCGCCACCTGATCGAGCAGCGCCAGCGCCACATTAGGTGAGGGGGCTAGGCGCCGCACGACGCCGGTCGCGTCGAGCCACCCCCGCCAGGCGGCTAGTTCGTCGCGGCCCACTACGGCGTCGTCCAGCGGCGCGAAGGCGGCCGCCCAGGCGGATGCCGTATCCGTCCGGTCGCGGTTGCGGTCCCGGAGCGGACCGGTCAGCAGCGCCACGGCCTCGGCCAGCCCGCCCGGCGCGGCCCCGCTCTCGCGCAGCACCCGGTCCACCTCGGGCAGCGACACTGACAGCGACGTACCAGAACGGGGCGGCCTGCCGGTCAGCCGTTCGACCGCCCGCCGCTGCTCCACGGTCGCGTCGGCCAGGGTCACGGTCCCGGCCAGCGGGCGGCCGGCCTCCAGCCGGTCTCGCGCCCGCCGGACCAGCCACGCGGTCGGCTCACCGCCAAGCAGGCGGTGCAGCCTGGTGCCGTCCTCCGCCGCGCCGGTCACCCTATCAGTCACACTGGCACTCGTTCGGCCCTACGGCGTTCCCGGCCGTCCCATCGCCACGGCGTGACCAGGACCGCGTCGACGCCATCCTGGCGGGCGAGCTGGCAGATGCCAAGTCCGGGCACTTGCGGGTAGCAGCCCCACTCCCGCTCGCTGGTCATGACCACGTCCATGTCGAAGGTGGCGAGCAGGCCCAGGCATTTGGCGCGGGAGTCGTCGTCCACCCCGGCGAACGCCTCGTCGAGCGCGATCAGCCTCGGGGCGCGCGGGTTGCCGGCCGACTTGTAGTGCGACGAAGCCGCCGCGAAAAGCGGAACCGATACCACCAGCGCGCGCTCGCCGCCCGAAGCGGGGCCGGTAGCGGGCCGCCACTGCCCGTCCTGGTACCGCTGGATCGCGAACTCATGCCAGCCCCGGTAGTCAAGCGCCGAAGTCAGCGCCTCGGCCCAGCCGGCCGCCGGATTGTCCGCGTGCTCTGCGGCGATCCGCTGCTGCAGGAACGCGCCCACAAGCGCCCGGTCAGCAGCGGACCACGCGTCGATCGTCTGCCGGAGCTTGAGCCTGACCCGGTCGAGGCCCTCGGGCGCGTTCCTGGCCTGCTGCCAGATCAGCCGCAGCTTCATGCCAGTGGACGTCGGCCGCGACTCCAGTTCGTCGTTCATCCGCCTGACCTCGGCCTCGGCCGCCGATATCAGCTCGTGCAGCGTCCCCGCCACCTCGTTGAGCAGGTGATTCTCCAGGATCTCCCGTTCTCGCGCCGACAGCAGCGTGGTTCGCTGCTCCACCTCCGCCGCCAGCGCCTCGGCCAGCCCCGGCAGATCGTGGCTACGGCCCTGGAAGACCACGTCGATCACGATGACTCCCTCGCTCAGCGTCAGCCCCGCCGAGTGCCCGTGCGTGGCCATCGCGTCCGCCAGCAGCTTGTGCTCCTCGGTCACCCGCTTCTGGATCCGGTCCCACGGCGCGTCCCCGTCGTCTACGGAGTCGAGTTCGGCGTTGACGGCGCGGGCCAGGATCACCGTCGGCGTCGCCGCCCACGGCTGCTCCACGTCTGGGATCTCCAGCGAGGTCACCGCGACCCGCAGCAGCCCGGTGGCGGCGAACGCCTGGAATTCGCGCACCGCGTCGTCCCGCAGCCGCGCCGCATCCTCGACCTGCGTCCGCAGTTCGCCCTGTTTCCCGTCCGCCTTGCCGCGCGCCTCGAGCGCCCCCTGTTCCCGCCGACGGGTGTCCCCCTGCATAACCTTCAGCCGGCCGAGAGCCGTGCTCACCGTGGCCAGCCGCTGCTGCAGCTCCTCCACCGCTGTGCCGACGGTGGCAAGCAGTTCCTGGTACGTAGCCGCCGCCACGCCGGCCGCCTCCCGCGCCTCGGCGGCCCGCTCGCTCGCCTCAAGCAGTAGCTGTCGGCTATCGGTGAGTTCCGTCTCCGCGTCGGCGGCGGCGCGGATCGCGGTGTACGCCGCCTCGGCCGCCGGCCAGAGAGCGGCGAGCGCCACCCGGTGGGCACCCAGCCCGTCCCGCACCGCGGCAAGCTCTTCCTGGTCCGCAGGCAGGCCGACATCGACCGCGAATTCCGCCGCCCGCACCTGCGCGCCCGCCAGTTCCGCCTGCCGCTGCTGGAGCTTCGCGGCGGCCTCCGCATGATCCCTGCGCGCCTGCGCGAGCTGTTCGCGCCGCGCCGCGGCCTTCGTGTGCGCCTCGCGTACCCCGTCGTCCGGCGGTACGCTGCGGTGCTCGTCCGCGATGCGATTCTGTCGCGCCGCTATATCCGCCAGGTCCGCGTCGAGGCCCTCGATCGCCGCGCGCTCAGCATCGAGCCCTCGCTCAAGCTGCTCGATCCGCGCCCGCCGCGCAGCCTCCCGCGCCCCCTCGCCGATATAGCCGGCCTGGTCCTTGCGCCAGGCGCCGCTCAGCACCCCGTTGGACCACCGCCCGTCCATGGTCACCCATGTCCCGCCGCTGCCGGCCGTCCCAGGCCCACGTCCGACAGCACTCAGAACAGATGCCACCGACTCTTCCCGCAACGCTCCAGCTTGGAGGTCATCAGGATCGATCGCGGGCACTAGCAGGCCGGCGCACGATTCCCCGGCCACAGGGGCAAGCCCGGAGACCACGATCGCGTCCCCGTCGACGAGGTTCCCGTCGGGTGTCACCCACGCGTCGAGAATCCCCGCCGCCTCGAGCGCGGCCTCCAGCCCGGCGCGCTCGTCGTCAGCCAGGCCCGGCGCGAAGTCGGTCACCTTCCACAGCGGCGCGCCGGGACGGCCGTCGCGGATCCCCGATGCCCGCGTATGCGGAGTCGGCGGGGCGTCGTGGCCGCCCGCGCGCAGTCGGCCTATCTCCTCTGCCAGCTCGCCAGCCCGCGTCGCATGCCGGGTCCGCTGACTGCTGAGTTCCCCGGCCAGCCGGCCGAGCTCCGCGCCGGCCGTGCGGGCGGCGTCGTCGATGATCGCAGCCGCGGGGTTCGCACCCTCACCAGTCAGGCCCCAGGATTCCAGGACGGCGATTAGCTCGTCGGGATCGGCCACGCGCAACTCGGCCAGACCGCTCAGGTACGAGCGGTAGGCATCAAGGATCAGCCGCATCCGTTCCTCTACTGCCAGGTCTGCGGCCGTGACCCGGTCCGCCGCGGCCTGGACCTCAGCCGACAGCCTGCCTTCCGCTTCCTGCGTGGCCCGCAGCTGCCCGCGCTGGTCGGCGACCTCGGCGAGCAGGCGGTCCAGCTGCGCGACGGCCCGCGCCTGCCTGTCGGCGATGGCCTGGGCGTCCTGCCTGGCTCGGGCGAGAATGTCGGCGGCCGGCGCCTCGGCGGCATCCAGGTAGGCAGCGGCCGTGCGGTGCAAGCCGTCGGCCCGTTGGGCTGGCGGGGAGGCATCCGGACCTGCGCTTTCGAAGTTCGGGCCGTCAAGTGCCGCGACCGCTGCCTGGTGCTGCTGCGCGCAGCCCGCGTCAGCAGCCGTGGCCACGGCCTCGCGCAGCGCCTGGCCGAGCTTGTCACGTCCGGTACCGGCCCGGTGCGCGGTTAGGGTCGCCTTATCGGTGTACCGCGTGACCTGGCCCGCATGCCGGTCCCGGTCGGCCTCTTGGACTCGTGCCGCTTTCTCCTTGCGGTCGGCGTCCTGGCGGAGCTGATCGAGC
>JBEKCN010000261.1:0-5807 GCA_050014855.1 Streptosporangiaceae bacterium
AGCAGGCTCGGCCAGGTAAACGGATCGGCCGCCACCTCGCGCCGCGGAACAGCCTCAAGGGTCCCGGATCTCCACAGCCAGAGCGCTACCGCTAATTCCTGCACGGTCCTTCCCCGGACCCCATTCAGGAAACTGGACGCTGTAGCGGTGCTGACGGCGCGACTGTTACCAGCACCCCGAGTGGTGCGCTGTGGTGGGCGGAAGCCCGCAAGGGCGGTGAAACAGTACGACGCCGGAATCGAAGCAGCGACTGTGCTGCGACGACGCCGGCGTCCTCATTGCTGCCGGGCGGCCAGGCGGCTTACTTGGTGTCTGCCTCGACCAGGCGCTCGATGAGCTCGTCGACGTTGCCCGTCTTGGGCAGGTCCCGCTCGGCGAGCTGGTCGCTCAGCTCGGCCTTGGTCTGGCCCTCGTAGCGCTCGCGGGCCTGCCTGGCCTGCTGGCGCTCGGCCTTGCGGGCCTCACGTGCACGCTCCTGCTCGGCCTTTTCAGCCTGCTCGCGGACGGCCTGCTCGGCCTTGGCGGCCTGCTCGTGCACGGCGTGGCCGACCGACGCGGGCATCTCGCGCACGGCGTCGGCGGCCGATTCGGCCTGGTCACGGACCACGCCGGTCAGCCTGCCTGCTGCCTGGACCCACTTGACGGTGAGGTAGCGGTTGATGTCCACCGTCAGCTGCACGACGTCGAAGTAGCGTTGGACGGCCGGGATCAGGTCGATCTGCGGCAGCCGGGGAATAAGGCCGGTCACGCCCCGTGTGCCCTGCGTCCAGAGGTCAGTGGTCTTGTCCACCGCGTTGCGGGCCTGGCTCGCCGCATAGCCGTTTTGACTGGTCATGATAGTCATATGCATTCCTTCATGGTGATCGGATGACTATGCGTAGTATATCAATCAAATGCGTACTATAGCAAGCACTGATGGTCCCAGGCGCCCGAGCCTGGCGGCCGCCGCCTGCGGCGGCCGAGGATCGCAACTGGATCAACTTCGCCAACGTGACCATTGAAGAAGGCTGGCGGCCGCCGTCCACGGCGGCCGAGAATTGCAGACCGGCTGGTGCCGGGCACGGTGGCGGCCGCCGCTTACGGAGTGGCCGGGCTGCTGCCGAGCGTGGCGACCTCGAGGGACTGCGTGCTCGGCCGACGCCAGGCGACGACGGGCTGCCGACATTGATCTATCCGAGAAAACGGCACATTTTCTGGGATAAGAAAGGGCAAGAAATACGCCGCACGGAGCCGCTGACACCCGCCGAGGCCGCGGCGATCATCAGCGAGCGCTCGCCACGGGCCGCCCCTGGGCACCCCCCGTACTTCGCGGTGCAGCCGTCCGGCCTAGCGCACGATTGTTCACCACGCGCGCGGCGTTTGAGCCGCGCGGCAAGGCCGAAGCCACACGAGCCGCTCGAGCGCGCAGGTCCCGGAGGCCGGCGCGGATGTCTAGGAGCGCGCTGAATAAGTCCCATTTTCCCATGATCAATGTCGCAAAGCCGCAGGTCAGCCGCTTGCTCCTTGATCGCAAACAGGGTTATTCAGTGGCCTCCTAGGGGGTCATCAGCGCGGCGGGGACCCGGCCGGCGCCGAACTGGGCGATCAGGGTCTCACGCGGGACGGTCCCGGCGGCCAGCGCCGCAGCCAGCCACGTCGCGTGCGCGTCGACTTGCGGGCTCAGCCGGACGTACTCGGTGCGCCCGGACGCCGCCGTGCAGCCGCGGCCGGCCGGGGCGTCGCAGTCCGGGCACGGCACGGAGATCAGCGCGTCCACCTGCACGGCACGCTCACGGAGCGCCCCGCTGCTGTAGTCGCCGCCGCTAGCCGGGGCGGCGGGCCGCGGCTGCGGCACGGCGGGGACAGCGGACCGGCGCCGCTGCCAGCGGGCACGGCACTCCCGGCACGACGCCTGGCCCGGGGCGAACACGTTCACGTGGCGGGTCGCCGCCAGCCCGCAGAGCGTTGGCTTGGGGTTTCCGCCGAACCACAGCATCTGCGCTGCGATACCGCCGGGGCTCATCGGGTTAGGCGTGGCCGGGCTGGTGCTGCGCATGATGTGCGTGGTGAACGCCGGCCGCGGCCGGCGTTCACCACGTAGTAGCTGAACCGGGCTTCCCTGACCGCCGCCCGCTGCGCCGAGGCGGCCGCCCGGGTGGCTTTCCTGGTCAGCCGGGCTGCCCGCCTGGCCTGCTTGGCTGCTATTACGGACGTTGTCCTGGCCTTCTTGCGTGCCTCCCTGGCCTGCCTCCTGGTGGGGGCAGGCTCGGCCTTGAACGGGCTGGCCGGGGGGCTGGCCGGGATGATCGCCGGGCTGCCGAGAAATTCGGCCGGGCCGGGATGGCTGCTGGGCTGGCTGCCGGCTCCCATGGCCGCCCACACCTGCTCTTCAAGGATCCGGTCGGTGTCCTTCATGATGTTTTGCCCCGTCCCGGGGATTCTCTCAGCGTATGCGTCCTGCCGCCCTTCGCAGCAGTGCTGGCAGAGCAGCAGGCCGGTCCCGGCCCATTCGGCGATGTACGGGCGTGTGCCGCATTGCTGGCAGTCGCCCCGGTCGCGCCGGTCGCGCCGCTGGCTGGTGATCCAGGGGCCGGCAGCGTGGCCCCCGTGATGTTCATGTCAGGCAACCGGGTAACCGGCAGCGGCGAACTGAGCGGCGACCGCCTCAGGCTGCTTGGCGCTGCTCCGCTTGAGGATGTAGGCGAGCACTTCCCCGCCGATCGTGCAGATGATGAGCGCGCCGCGTATCCGGGTAGGTGCGGCCAGGGCGGCACCGAGGCTGAGCGTCGCGCCGGCGACCCGGGCAGGAGTGAGGTACTGGCGGTCCCGGCCCGACACGGCCACCTGTGCGACCTCGGCCGCGGGGATCGTCCCCCGGCCCGGGGCGAAGACCCCGGCGCGGTTCATGACGACCCAGCCCTTGTCGGTGTCGTAGCTGGTGCCCTGGCTGCGGGCGTCGCGCTGGGCGCGAGCCGCGTCCCTGGAGTTGATGCGCTGCTTGTCTGCGTGCTGTGCCGCGGAGACGGTAAACTACCGGGCGAACCGGGCGAGGCGCCGGATGCGGCTGTTCTTGCGGGGCTCGCTGACCTTGGTGAAGTCCTGTCAGCGGTCCTCCTGGGCGAACCTCTGGGCCATCCACTCTTCGTTGCGCTGGCGCTCTGCGGCGCTCCACTCTGCGGCCTGGAGGCTCTCCCCGGTCTCGCAGTTCTCGCGGGTCTCGTTCACTGCTGTGGTCATGCTGTTCTCCCCCTGATGGGTTGCGCTTGGGTTTACGTGTGCGCCCTCGTGCTCGCCCCGCCCATGAGCCTGCATGCGTCCCCCAGTGCAGAGAAACCCATTTTTCGCTCTCTGTTAGCAGGACACTACGCAGCGTGCATCCTGGTGCTCAGGGCAGAATGACCGGGAAATCAGGTCCAGATGGCCGGGAAAGTAGAGTCCAAGGTCACCCAACGTGATGTTAACCGGACGTTCGGCAACCATCGCCTCCTGAGCGCCAACGCGGCACTCAGACCTGCCTGCTAGGTCCGGCGACGGCCCTGCCAGGCGGGAGGATCGGCCATTGAGGCCGGCTTGCCACCGGTCAGCTGGATCATCACGCCGCGCAGCATCCGGTACTCCTCGGTGTGATAGCCGTCGTCCTCCAGCCGGCCGCGCAGTATCCGGATCGGGCCCCAGCCCCATTCGCCGGGCACTTCCACCCATACCTGCATCTTTCGATCGTACGTTCGGAAGCAACCCGCCGCCTTTGCGGGCCTGCGTTCGGCCAAGCTGATTCAAAAGCCGCACCGATGAGCGCGCCGGTAAACTCCGGTACGGCGGCCACCGTGTGGCGGCATCCGGACGCCAGCGCTTCGGGCACAGAGCCACACCACGGCGACGCATCGCCAGCCAGGCCAAGCCATCAGCCAAGTCCGGCCGGGGCGGCCACCCTCCATCCCTTGACGCTGGTCGTGGCACCTCGCGCGGGCGCGGGGTTTGAGCCGCTCGGCGTTGCTGCCGCGCCACGGGCATCGCTTTGTCGGCGGGTACGGTCTCAGGCCCGGCCGCCTGGTCCTCGTCCGGTCCGGCCCCGATGGCCTTGTGCCGCCTGGTGCGATTGATCATGAGATCAGGCTAGCGATGACCTGAGCAACCCGAGGCCGGCCGATTCCGGGACGGTCACATTGCCACACCATCCGCTCGCGCTTGGCCTTGAAACCCGCAGCGATGAGAGCGGGCAGGCACTGGTCTTCCATCTCGGACGTGCCGGCCACGGCCCGGTCGCGGACGGCCCGCGGGGTGCTTGCCGCCACGGCCGCGATGACCAGGACGATGCCGGTCACCACACAGACGATGACGAGGCCGGCGCCGGTCATTGCTGCCCCACCTTCGCGCAGAGGGCGTCAACGTTCGCGCCCCGCGCGGTCTCCTGCGCCTCGCTGACCGTCCCGGCCATCACCCCGAGGATCCCCGCGTTCATGTTCATGATCGCGGTCTGCAAAATGCCGCTGGTGGCCACAAGAGACTCCCGCGAAAGGAAGCCCATGTAGTCGTCGATCTGCTGCTGTGTGTGCGGCAGCGCGTGGGCCTCGATCGCGCGGCAGGCTTTCTGGTCCCCGGTCAGCGCTGCCCCGGTCACCGCGGACGGTGCAGCCGACGGTGCGGTGGCGACGGTTGTGGACACGGCGGGCGCAGACGGTGTGGCCGGTGATGCGGTGGCGACGGTTCGCACGGGCGCGGGCGCAGACGATGTGGCCGGTGGTGCGGCCACGTTGTGCGCCTGGTGCGCGGTGCCGCAGCCGGCGAGCAGAAGCCCGCCCGCCACAGCCGCCGCCGCTAGTCCCCCGACGTTCCTCATTTATGTTCCCCCTCGGTCAGAGGCACCCCACACGAACCCGGCTTGATTGCTCAGTGTGTTCCCATTATTACTTTGTGTGTGTCTTATCTGCCCGGGGTCGCGGCGATCCAGTCGTGCCCAGGACCCTTTGCCGCCGCATTCATTTGCCGCACGCTTCCCCGGCTGCGAGCAGGCCAATGCTCTCCAGCACGCGCCCGCTTCCGTCATCGGGTGCCACCACTTCAAGGCAGGCACCGCAGCAACGGCACCACGGTCCGCGGTTGCGTGTCACCGTCTGCCCGCGCGCGCGTACGTACGTGAGGCCGAAAGTGACCCCGCAAAGCCCGCAAAGCCCGCAGCATGCCTGTTGACCTGCGAAAAGAGCGCTCCGAGAGGCAAGAATCAAACCCGCAGCGAGAAACGGATAACCCGCAAACCCCGCAGTGTTGCGGGGTTTGCGGGGTTTGCGGGGTTTGCGGGGTTTAGCGATTTGGGCCAGAAGCTAAACCCCGCAAGGTCTTCTAGTCTCTGACGCGACGATTCACCCAGGTCAGGTCAGGGCCTGTTTGGGCGTGCGGGGTCAGGCCCGCATGCGTTGCCGGGGTCAGGAAGCGCCGGCGAGGGTGACGGTGTAGCCGAGGGATTCGAGTTGCCGGATGGCGCGGGTTCGTGCTCGTTCGGGGTTCAGGCGGGTGAAGTAGTCGCCGCCCGGGTCTTCGTAGAAGGTGCCGCTGGTGCCCATGTTCCAGATCGCGACGAGGATCGCGTGCTGGATGGCAACGTTGGCTTTCTGCGGTCCGCGGCGGGTGGCGATGCGACGGTACTTCGCGTTCAGGTAGGTGCCCGGGTGCTGGGCGCAGGAAATGGCCGCCGTCCCGAGTACACCTTGCAGGTACGGGTTGCCGGGCCGGGTCCTGGACGATTTGACCTTGCCGGCGGACTCGTTGCTGCCCGGGACGGTGCCCGCCCAGGAGGCCAGGTGCCCGGCGGTGGGGAACCGGGACATGTCGTC
>JBEKCN010000262.1:0-6195 GCA_050014855.1 Streptosporangiaceae bacterium
ACGCGTCCGCCGTCGCGCGGGCGACCCGGACCCTGGGCGAGATCTGGGAGAGCGAGCGCTTCACGTTCACCACGCTGTCGGTCGCCCTACGGGCCATCCGGGCCCTGGTCGCCACCAGCACCATGCCGAATCATTAGCTCCCGTGAGCGTAGGTGGGGCCGCCGCCGCTGCCGATGACCTGGATCCGGCCTGACCCCGAGCTGGCCGCGGGGTCGAGCGCCACGTAGCTGAGCGTGGCGTTCGCCGTCAGCTGGTGCTGGATCGGCGGCTGGTCGGCGGGCAGCAGCGGCCGGTAGGCGCTGGGTACCGGGATGGTCGGCAGGTTCGCGGTGCTGTGCAGCGGCGGCAGCTTGACCGGCACGGTCGCGGTGATCAGCGTCATCGTGTAGAAGACCAGCGCGCTGCCGTCGGTCCTGCGCAGCGCGAAGAGCGGATAGCTGGTCCCTTCCAGCGCCCAGGTGTAGATGTCCTGGTGCGCGGCGGTCTGCCTGGCCAGCGCCGCGTTGACCTGGTAGAGCCCGGTGGTCTCCGGGCCGGGCGCGACGGCCACGGCCGCCGCGCTCGACGGCCCGTCGTCGGCGATGGTCGCGTGCATCGCGCCCACGATGTCCGGCCGCAGCTTCGGCTTCGGGTCCGAGGTGGCCAGGGCGGTCGCGTAACCCGCGCTGTCGACCGCGATGCCGAGGGCGGGAGCGCCCTGGTTGAGGACCGAGCTTCCGCTCAGCGCCCATTCGGTTTCGGCGTCCGGCTTGTCGAACACGAGCACCTCGGTCTGCTCGGCGCCGCCGGTGGCCGGGTGCTCCGGGACCACGGCCATGAACCACTGCGGGTACGTGGTCAGCTTCGGCACGTACAGCGTCGGCTTGCCGTAGACCGTGCCGGTGACCGGGTGACCGGTCGCGCCGGCGGCGAAGAACGCGGCCTGGGTGATGCTGTACTGCGAGTCGGTCAGCAGCAACAGGGCCAGCATCTCGTCCTGATTGACCAGGGCGACTCTTTCCGTGGTCACGTACCCGTTGTAGATCTGCAGTGCGCTGGCCGGTGTGGGGCCTGGCGTCATGGTCGTCGCCGCCGCGCTGGTGCTGCAGCCCTGCACGGACAGCAGTAGACCCAGCGCGGTGAGCGGGCCGAGCAAGACCCGCAGCGCTCTGGGAAGGCCGCTCACAGTCGCATTCATGTTGGTGTCCAGGTGATAAGCCGGGACTGCCCCGGCTTACGGCGATCGGTCCCGTCCGGCTGGCCCACGCACGGGCCCGTTCGGCAGGATACCCGGCCCGACCTGCTGCCGGGCCGGCATACGCCAGCAGGTGCCGGCTCGCATAGGCTGTCCGCCATGGCAGCAACAGATCCCGCTGATGAGATCTCGGAACTGTCGTCGAAGCTCGCCAGCGTAGCGGCGGTTCTTGATCCCGACGCTATGAAGGTTGAGGTGGAGAGCCTGCGTGAGCAGGCCGCCGACCCGGACCTGTGGAGCGATCAGCAGCACGCCCAGGCGGTTACCCGCCGCCTCTCCTACGTTGAGAGCGAGCTGGCCAGGCTGGAGAGCCTGCGGCAGCGACTCGACGACACCCGGGTGATGTTCGAGCTGGCCGAGAGCGAGGACGACGAGCCGACCCGGGCCGAGGCGCAGCATGACCTCGCGGCCCTGCGCAAGGAGATCGACCAGCTCGAGGTCCGCACCCTCCTGTCCGGGGAGTACGACGTACGCGAGGCCCTGGTCTCGATCAACGCGCAGGCGGGCGGCGCCGACGCCGCCGACTTCGCGCAGAACCTGATGCGCATGTACCAGCGCTGGGCGGAGCGGCACGGCTACCCGACCGAGGTGTACGACATCTCTTACGCGGAGGAAGCCGGCATCAAGTCGACGACGTTCGCGGTGAAGGCGCCCTACGCCTACGGCACGCTGCGCGGTGAGCACGGCACGCACCGGATGGTGCGGATCTCAAAGTACGACAACCAGGGCCGGCGGCAGACCTCCTTCGCCGGTGTGGACGTGGTCCCGGTGGTCGAGCAGACCGACCACATCGAGATCAACGAGGACGAGATCCGGGTCGACGTGTACCGCTCCAGCGGCCCCGGCGGCCAGGGCGTCAACACGACCGACTCGGCGGTGCGGATCACCCACCTGCCGACCGGGATCGTCGTTTCCTGCCAGAACGAGCGGAGC
Source organism: Streptosporangiaceae bacterium (assembly GCA_050014855.1). Classification (GTDB taxonomy): domain Bacteria; phylum Actinomycetota; class Actinomycetes; order Streptosporangiales; family Streptosporangiaceae; genus Bog-532. The sequence goes on from JBEKCN010000262.1 coordinate 2,168, forward strand.
CAGATCCAGAACCGCGCGTCCGCGATGTCCGTCCTGCAGGCCAAGCTGCTGGAGCGCCGCCGTCAGGAGGAAGCCGAGGAGATGGCCGCGCTGCGCGGCGAGATCAGCGGAAGCTGGGGGACCCAGATCCGTAACTACGTGCTGTATCCGTACCAGAACGTGAAGGACGTCCGCACGGGCATGGAGACGGGGAACACCACGGCGGTGCTCGACGGCGAGATCGACGACTTCATCGAAGCCGAGATCCGCTGGCTAAGGCGCGGCCAGAACGACGAAAGAGACTAGCGCAGTGTTAGCCCGGGGGCGACGCCGTCCGGGGGGCGACCCCCCTGGACCCCCCGAGTGCCCGCGGTGGTGCAGACCGCAGTACCGGCCACTCGCCCGGGCCTGCGGCCCGGGACTCGCTGGGCCGGTTAGAGAACGTACCGCCGTAACCCGTGCCAGGTGACCGCCAGATCTCGCGGGTGATTTACGCGGTACCGCGGCGGGACCTACGGCGAGGCGCCCGTTACCGGCCTAGCGAACCGGGCCTTTAGGCCCGGTGAGTGGCCGGAGTGCCGGCGAAGTACCACCGCGCCGGAGCGAAGCGCAGCGGGGGGTTCCGGGGGGTCGCCCCCCGGGCTAACACAGCTACAGACTCCCGTGGGCGGCTAGGAGGGCCAGGAGGACGATGAGCAGGGTCAGGGCGATCAGGATGTGCGGGCGATAGCTGGTCTGGTGGTGTACGTCAGCCTTGGCCGAGCGGCAGGCCGGGCAACCGCCTTCGCTAACCGGGCCCCCGCAGCGTGCGCAGATTAGGTGTTCGCAGCTCAAAGGAAGTCCTTCCGGCCGGTCGTGCCTGCACTTGGAGCGTTATAGGGCTGTGCTCGCTCGTTTCCCCCTACACTGTTCCATTGACTAATCCAGGCTACCCCCCGGTGGTCGGGACTTGCGCGGCTACAGCGGATCGCCAGGCCAGGTGCCCTTTCGGGAAGTCTGGCGAGCCCCGGCAGCCGCCGGCTGGACCAGTGAGAGGGCGCTCCGTTCCTTGTCCATTTCCGACATTGCTGTGATGGTTCTGTGATCAACTTCGATAACGTCACCAAGGTCTATCCGAGCCAGAGCCGCCCCGCTCTGGAGAACGTGACCATCTCGGTGGACAAGGGTGAGTTCGTCTTCCTGGTCGGCCCCTCCGGATCGGGGAAGTCCACGTTCCTGCGGCTGGTCCTGAAGGAAGAGCGGCCCACCGACGGCCACATCCGGGTCTCCGGCCGGGACCTGGCCCGGCTCTCCAACTGGCGGGTGCCGATGCTCCGGCGCCGGATCGGCTGCGTCTTCCAGGACTTCCGGCTGCTGCCGAATAAGAACGTCTACCAGAACGTGGCCTTCGCGCTGGAGGTCATCGGCAAGCCCCGGCGATTCATCCGCAAGGTCGTGCCCGAGGTGATCGACCTGGTGGGTCTGGAGGGCAAGCACGACCGGATGCCGGACGAGCTGTCCGGTGGCGAGCAGCAGCGCGTCGCCATGGCCCGGGCCTTCGTGAACCGCCCCATGATCCTGCTCGCGGACGAGCCGACCGGCAACATCGACCCAGCGACCTCGATCGGCATCATGAAGGTCCTCGACCGGATCAACCGGACGGGCACCACCGTCGTCATGGCTACCCACGACGCCGCCATCGTCGACTCCATGCGGAAGCGCGTCATCGAACTCGAATACGGCAAGGTGGTCCGCGATCAGTCTCGCGGTGTTTACGGCCAGGCCTACTGAGGTGCCGTAGCCTGTCCGCCAGGCCACGAGCGCACCACCGCCGGGACCCCGGCGACCGAGTACTGCGAGGGATCAGCGAGCATGCGTGCCCAGTTCGTTCTGCAGGAGATCTGGATCGGCCTGCGCCGGAATCTCACCATGACGGTGGCCCTCGTCGTGGTGGTGGCGATCAGCCTTTCACTGCTGGGGACCGGCCTGCTGTTCGTCAAGCAGGTCGACGCCACCCGCAGCTATTGGCAGGGCAAGGTCGAGATCTCCATCTATCTGTGCACGGCGGAGAGCGTCAGCGTCCAGTGCAAGCAGAACGGGCCCGCCACCACCGCCCAGCGGCAGGCGATCGACGCCCAGCTCACGTCGATGCCGCAGGTCGCGAGCGTCGTCTACCAGTCCCAGGCGCAGGCCTTCCAGCAGTTCAAGCAGGAGTTCTCCAACAACCCGTCGTTCGTCTCCACCGTCAGCCAGGGTGACATCCCGGACTCTTTCCAGGTGAAGCTGAAGAACCCGCAGGCTGATTACGGCCCCGTCGCCACCGCGGTCAACGGGAAGAGCGGCGTGGACTCGGTGATCGACGACCGGTCGATCCTGGCCAAGTTCTACAAGCTGCTCGGCGGTGCCCGCAACGCCGTGGTCATCGTGGCGCTGATCCTGCTGATCGCGGCGACCCTGCTGGTGGCCAACACGATCCGGCTGTCGGCGTTCAACCGCCGCCGGGAAACCGGCATCATGCGCCTGGTCGGAGCGTCGAACTTCTACATCCAGCTGCCGTTCCTGCTGGAGGGAATCATCGCAGGCCTCATCGGCTGGCTGATCTCTGTCGGCCTGCTGATTGCCGTGAAGTCGCTCTGGCTGGATACGCTACAGCAGTACTTCACTTTCAACGTGATTCTCAGCGCGGGTGACCTCGTGGAGGTTGTCGTCCTCGCGATGTGCGTGGGTGTGCTGCTGTGCGGTGCGACGTCGTTCCTCACACTTCGCCGTTACCTGCGCGTATGACATAAGCAGACGGGAGGGACGTGGCTCGGGAGCAAGGGCGGAAGGTGATCGCCCGCAACCGCCGCGCCCGGTACGACTACCGGATCGAGGACACGTACGAGGCCGGGCTGGTGCTCACGGGGACCGAAGTGAAATCGCTCCGGGCCGGGCGCGCGTCGCTCGCCGACGGTTTCGCCCAGATCTCCGATGGGGAGGTGTGGCTGCACAATGTCCATATACCCGAGTACACGCAGGGCACCTGGACCAACCATGATGTCCGGCGGACCAGGAAACTTCTCCTGCACCGCAAGGAGATCGAAAAGCTGTCCGCCAAAACCGCCGAGCAGGGCCTGACCCTGGTTCCGCTGGAGCTTTACTTCAAAGACGGGAAAGCCAAGGTAGAGCTGGGGCTGGGGCGAGGCAAACGGACCTACGATAAACGTCATGACCTCGCTAGTCGGGATGCGGCCAGGGAGGTGGACCGTGCTCTCCGGCGGCGACGGTGAGGAGGCCCGTGTCCTTCTACACCCGTGACCGGGGCAGTCACGCCGGCCGCGCCCGCCCCGTCCGGGTCGTGCCGCGGCCGGGGCGGCGCGGGTTGCCCCCGAGCCAGCGTCCGGTGCCGCCCCGGCCGCCTTCGGCGCACAAGCAGCGGCCGCCCAGGCGGCTGTCGATGCGCGCCCGTCGGATCGGGCTGATCGTGATCGTGGTGACGCTTGGGATCGTGGTGGCCGGGTTCCTGAACGGCTTCGCGCAGGAGCCGTCCGCCGAGGGCACCGTGCAGGCCTTCCTGCTGGCGTGGCAGCAGCACGATTACCGCACCGCCGCCTCCTACACCACCGGAAGCACGCCGGCCGTCTCCGGGGCTCTCGCCGATGCGTTCACCCAGCTGGACGCCACGGCCAGCACCGCCGTCGCGCACTTCTCCGCCTCGGTGAACCTGGGGGAAGGCGGCCACCAGTGGACCTACTCCGGCCAGTTCGGGCTGCGCAAGCTCGGCTCCGGCTGGAAGGTCCAGTGGGCCCCCGGCGTCATCAATCCCTCGCTGGGCGCGGGGGAGCGGCTCGCGGTGATGACCTCTGTGCCGCCCCGGGCCTCGGTGCAGGACTCCGCGGGCGGGCCGCTCGAGGTGCCGTCGGCGGTCTACCGGATCGGGGTCTGGCCCCGGGCGCTGCCCGACCCCGCCGAAACGGCGGATGACTTGGCCGAGGTGACCCAGCTCAACTCCGCCCAGGTCCTCGGCCAGATCCAGGCCGCCTCACCCGGCCAGTTCCTCACCCTGCTGTCGCTCGACCCGGATGACTACG
>JBEKCN010000263.1:0-5784 GCA_050014855.1 Streptosporangiaceae bacterium
GTGCCGTGCTGGCCGATCATGTAGGCCACGATGAAGTGGGTGTTGACGATGCCCGACACCGACATCCAGCCGCGGGCGATCTGCTCCACCACCAGCGCGTACGTCAGCAGCGACTCGCCCAGGCCGCCGTACTCCTCGGGAATCGTGAGCCCGAACAGGCCGAGCTCCTTCATCCCCTCGACGATCTGGGCCGGGTACTCGTCCTTGTGCTCAAGCTCGCTGGCGACCGGGATGATCTCCTTCTCGACGAACTCCCGCACCGTGCTGAGGATGTCCCGCTGAATATCAGTCAGGCCTTCGGTCTTCGCGAGGCGTTCCATGGTGCGGCTCCGTTCTGCTGGTCGTTAAGAGCTCAGGCGGTCGGCTCGGGCCGGCCGGGCTGCTCGCCGCCCCGCTCCTTGATGTAGGTCTCGGTCGGCACCATCACCTTCCGGCGGAACACGCAGACCAGGGTGCCGTCCTGCTTGTAACCGCGCGTCTCGACCTCGACGATGCCCCGGTCGCTCTTGGAGGTGGACGGCTTCTTGCCGAGGACGGTGGTCTCGCCGTAGATGGTGTCGCCGTGGAAGGTCGGCGCCACGTGCTTCAGCGAGCTGATCTCGAGGTTCGCGATGGCCTTGCCCGAGACGTCGGGCACCGACATGCCGAGCAGCAGCGAGTAGATGTAGTTGCCCACCACCACGTTCTGGCCGAAGTCGGTCGTCTCTCCCGCGTAGTGGGCGTCCAGGTGCAGCGGATGGTGGTTCATGGTGAGCAGGCAGAACAGGTGGTCGTCGTACTCGGTGACGGTCTTCCCGGGCCAGTGCTTGTAGACCGCGCCGACCTCGAACTCCTCGTAGGTCCGTCCAAATTGCATCTGGGTGTCCTCCTCAGGCCTGCGGGGGCTCGAACTTCGACGTGCGCTGCATGCCCGCGGCCCGGCCCTTGCCCGCGATGACCAGCGCCATCTTGCGGGAAGCCTCGTCGATCATCTCGTCGCCGAGCATGGCCGACCCCTTGGCGCCGCCCGCCTCCGAGGTGCACCAGTCGTAGGCGTCCAGGATCAGCTCCGCGTGGTCGTAGTCCTCCTGCGACGGCGAGAAGATCTCGTTGGCGGCGGCGATCTGGTCCGGGTGCAGCACCCACTTGCCGTCGAAGCCAAGGGCCGCAGCCCGGCGCGCGACCTCGCGGTAGCCCTCTGGATTACGGATCTGCAGGTAGGGGCCGTCGACGGCCTGCAGGTCGTTGGCCCGGGCGGCCATCAGGATGCGCATCAGGATGTAGTGGTAGGCGTCCGCGGGGTAGCCGGGCGGCTGCTCGCCGACCACCAGCGACTTCATGTTGATCGAGGCCATGAAGTCGGCGGGGCCGAAGATGATGGTCTCCAGCCGCGGCGAGGCCGCCGCGATCTCATCGACGTTCACCAGCCCCCGGGCGTTCTCGATCTGGGCCTCGATGCCGATGCGGCCGACCTCGAAGCCCATCGTCTTCTCGATCTGGGTGAGCAGCAGATCCAGCGCCTTGACCTGCTCGGCGTCCTGCACCTTCGGCAGCATGATGCAGTCCAGGTTGGGGCCCGCACCCTCGACCACCGTGATCACGTCCCGGTAGGTCCAGTGCGTGGTCCAGTCGTTGACCCGGACGACGCGGATCTTGCCGCTCCAGTCACCGTTGTTCAGGGCATCGACAATGGTGTGCCGGGCGCCTTCCTTGGCCAGCGGCGCGCAGGCGTCCTCCAGATCCAGGAACACCTGGTCGGCGGGCAGGCTCTGCGCCTTCTCCAGGAAGCGCGGACTGCTGCCCGGCACCGCCAGGCAGGAGCGGCGGGGGCGCTGGCGGTCGGACGCGGCGTCGGGTTCGGTCGTCATGTCGGTCGTCTCATCCTTCGGTTGTCGCCCCGGCCAGGGCTCCCGGGCGGCCTGGCCATGGCTCGAGCTTATGGGCCCGGCGTATTACATCTACGATGCCGCTGATAATGGCGGTAATTTCGAAATCCTTCGGGGTGAAGACGGCGGCGACGCCCTGGGCCCGCAGGGCCTGGGCGTCCGCCGCCGGGATGATCCCGCCGACGATCACCGGGATGTCCCCCGCCCCGGACTGGCGCAGGCGGCGCAGCACGTCGGGCACCGTCTCGGCGTGCCCGCCGGAAAGCATGGACAGCCCCACGCAGTGCACGTCCTCGGCGACCGCGGCCGCCACGATCTGCGCTGGCGTGAGCCGAATGCCCTGGTAGATCACCTCGAACCCGGCATCGCGGGCGCGGACGGCGATCTGCTCGGCACCGTTGGAGTGACCGTCCAGGCCGGGCTTGCCGAGCAGCAAGCGCAGCCTGCCCGCCCCGATCTCCGCGGCCGTCTTGGCGACGGCCTCGCGGACGGCGGCCAGGTCTGCGCGCGCCGCGGTGCCCGCCGTCACCGGGGCACCGCTGATGCCGGTGGGGGCCCGGAACTCCCCGAACACCTCGCGCAGCGCGAAGGACCATTCGCCGGTGGTCACCCCCGCCCGCGCGCAGGCCAGGGTGGCGCTCATCAGGTTGGCGTCCTCGCGGGCCGCATCGGCCCTGAGCCGGCCGAGGGCGGCGCGCACCGCCGCCTCGTCCCGCCGCGCGCGCCAGGCCTGCAGGTCGGCCAGCACCTCCTGCTCGTAGGCCGGGTCCACATGGTGGACCGAGGTGTCGATGTCCGCGGTGAGCGGGCTGGGCTCCGTGGCCTGGAAGCAGTTGACCCCCACGACCTTGTCCTCGCCCGATTCGATCCGGGCCCGCCGGGCCGCGTGCGAGGCGACAAGCTGCGCCTTGAGGTAGCCGGACTCCACCGCCGGTACCGCGCCGCCCATCGCCTGCACGGTGGCGATCTCCGCCTGTGCCCCGGCGACCAGCTCCGCGGTCTTGGCCTCCACCACATGCGAGCCGCTGAACAGGTCACCGTACTCCAGCAGGTCCGACTCGTACGCGAGCACCTGCTGAATGCGCAGGCTCCATTGCTGGTCCCAGGGCCGCGGCAGGCCGAGCGCCTCGTTCCAGGCCGGCAGCTGCACGGCCCGGGCCCGGACATCCCTGGACAGCGTGACGGCCAGCATTTCCAGCACGATCCGCTGCACGTTGTTCTCGGGCTGCGCCTCGGTCAGGCCCAGCGAGTTGACCTGCACGCCGTAGCGGAACCGGCGGAGGGCGGGGTCGCCGATCCCGTACCGCTCCCGGGTGATCGTGTCCCAGAGCCGGGCGAGGGCGCGCATCTTGCACATCTCCTCGACGAAGCGGACGCCCGCGTTGACGAAGAACGAGATACGCCCGACCACCTCGCCCATCCGCTCCGGGGGTACCTGCCCCGAGTCGCGCACCGCGTCGAGCACGGCCATCGCGGTGCACATCGCGTAGGCGATCTCCTGCACCGGGGTGGCCCCCGCCTCCTGGAGGTGGTAGCTGCAGACGTTGATCGGGTTCCACTTCGGCATCCGGGCCACCGTGTAGGCGATCACGTCGGTGGTCAGGCGCAGCGAGGGGCCGGGCGGGAAGACGTACGTCCCGCGGGACAGGTACTCCTTGATGATGTCGTTCTGCGTGGTCCCGGTCAGCGCGGCGATGTCGGCGCCCTGCTCCTCGGCGACGACCTGGTACAGCGCCAGCAGCCACATGGCCGTGGCGTTGATCGTCATGGAGGTGTTGGTCCGATCCAGCGGGATGCCGTCGAACAGGGCCCGCATGTCGCCGACGTGCCCGACCGGGACGCCGACCCGCCCGACCTCGCCGCGGGCCAGTACGTGATCGGCGTCGTATCCGGTCTGGGTGGGCAGGTCGAACGCGACGGACAGGCCGGTCTGGCCCTTGGCGAGGTTGCGGCGGTAGAGCGCGTTAGACTCCCGCGCGGTCGAGTGCCCCGCGTAGGTCCGCATCAGCCAGGGGCGTTCGCGGCTCGGGCGCTGGGCCGCCTGGGCTCCCGGCGCCTCGTACGGCTCGGTCATCCCGGCCTCATTTCTCACGCCTTCCGGGCCGGCTCACACATTGCGGAACCGGTTGATCTCCGTCAGGTGCTTGGCCCGCAGCTCGGCATCACGCACGCCCAGGCCCTCCTTCGGCGCGAGGCACAGCACCCCGACCTTCCCATGATGCAGGTTCTGGTGGACATCCATCGCGGCCTGGCCCGTCTGCTCCAGCGGGTACACCACCGACATGGTCGGATGGATCATGCCCTTGGAGATCAGCCGGTTGGCCTGCCATGCCTCGCGGTAGTTCGCGAAGTGCGAGCCGATAATGCGCTTGAGGCTCATCCACAGGTAGCGGTTGTCGTATTCGTGCATGAATCCGGAGGTCGAGGCGCAGGTCGCGATGGTGCCGCCGCGGCGCGTCACGTAGACCGAGGCACCGAACGTCTCCCGGCCGGGGTGCTCGAAGACGATGTCCACGTCCTCGCCGCCGGTCAGGTCGCGGATCCTGCCGCCCAGGCGCTTCCACTCCTTGGGGTCCTGGGTGCGCTCGTCCTTCCAGAAGCGGTAATCCTCGGCGGCGCGGTCGATGATCAGCTCGGCACCCATCGACCGGCAGATCTCGGCCTTCCGCTCGCTGGAGACGACGCAGATCGGGATCGCCCCGCCGGCCAGGGCGTACTGGGTGGCGTAGGCGCCGAGGCCACCGCTGGCTCCCCAGATGAGCACGTTGTCGCCCTGCTTCATGCCCGCGCCGTTGCGCGAGACCAGCTGCCGGAAGGCGGTCGAGTTCACCAGGCCCGGGGTGGCGGCTTCCTCCCAGGTCAGGTGCTTGGGCTTGGGCATCAGCTGGTTGGTCTTGACGATGGCCAGCTCGGCCAGGCCGCCGAAGTTGGTCTCGAAACCCCAGATGCGCTGCTCCGGGTCCATCATCGTGTCGTTGTGCCCGTCGGAGCTCTCCAGCTCAACGGACAGGCAGTGGGCGACGACTTCCTCGCCGGGCTTCCACACGGTCACGCCGGGGCCGGTGCGCAGCACCACGCCCGCGAGATCCGAGCCGACCACATGGTAGGGCAGGTCGTGCCGCTTGGTGAGCTCGGAGAGCTTCCCATAGCGGCGCAGGAAGGAGAAGGTGGAGACGGGCGAGAAGATCGAGCTCCATACGGTGTTGTAGTTGACCGCGCTCGCCATGACGGCCACCAGCGCCTCGCCGAGGCCGAGCTCGGGGACCGGCACCTCTTCTATGTGCACCGCCTTGCGGGGATCACGGTTGCGCACGTCGAGACCGTCGAACATGTGCTCCTCGTCCCGGTGCAGGGTGACGGCCCGGTAGGCCTCGGGGAGCGACAGCGCGGCGAAGTCTTCCGTCCGGCTGCCGGGATCGAGGATCGTATCGAGGATTTCTTTCATGGCTGTCTCCTCCCAGGCGGTGTCCGCTCCGACAGCGCCAGGGGTTTCGGATAACGCGGCACCTCGCGGGTGTTATCCAACCTTCTGCCGCCGCGCGAGCGCGACTAGCGCCGAACGGCATTCCACCGCAGGACCAACGCCCCCTTTTGGCCACGCACAAGTTCTGGGCCGCGGTGGGGCCTTGTCCCGGCCGCTGCGTTGCGGCCTCTGCTTCCAGTGTTCGTCACTTAGCCTGAACTGTCTATTAGGAATTAAGCGCAACACTTAAGCGAATGTTTGATGGCAGCCCGGCACCAGGGTATATCCCGCGAGCGCATGGAAGAGCTAGCCTGCACCCCGCCGACCGCAGGATCACCTGACCGATCTCACCCGGCCCAGCTGTCTATCCCAGCCCAGCTGCTCTACCTCAGCCCAGCTGCTCCATCCCAGCCCACCTGCTCCACCCGACCTCAGCTGGTCCATCCCAGCCCAGCT
>JBEKCN010000264.1:0-5783 GCA_050014855.1 Streptosporangiaceae bacterium
CACTGCCCGCGGTCAGGGCCAGGCTGTAGGCGCTGCTCGGCGTCGGCTGGCTGGCGGTGGCCTGGACCCCGAACTTGCTGAACGTGGACGTGTAGAAGCCCGCGAGGATCCCCGCGAACAGCGCGCGGCTGGAGATGATCAACGCCGTCGAGCAGCCTTGCGGTACGACATCGGCCAGCCCCAACGCGGTCTGCGACCCGCCGCTCGGGTTGTAGGTGGTGGGGATGAACAGCAACAGCCGGCCGGTGTCGGTCGCGTCGGTGGCGTCGATCTGCGTGGCGAACTGGAAGGTGCCGGCGGGGACGAGGTTGGTCCCGTTGTCGCCGTAGATCAAGGTGCCGAGCTTGTAGGTGTAGCCCTTGAGGTTGTCCACCAGCCAGCTCTGCATGAACTGGCCCAGCAGGGTCTGGGCCCCCTCCGGGAGATCAAGCCTGGCGGAGAACGACTGGCCGTTGACGATGTCGATCACGACGTCGTGGCCGTTGTCCACCTCGCCCTGGACGCTGGCCAGCGGCACCAGTCCGGTGAGGGCGTAGTCGTCGCCGGGCGTGATCACCTGGGTGCTGAGCACGTTCGTCGCGCCACCGTTGGTCTGCACGACGTTGACCTGCCCGGACAGGAAGTTCACCGTCAGCCCTACGTAGTTGGCCGGGTAGGTCGGCGAGAAGTTGATCAAGGGTGGGCCGAGGGTGAGGTTGACCGCCTGGATGGCGACGCCGCCGGCTTGGGTCACCGACCCGTTGATCACCGCGTCCTCCCCGGCGGAGAGCCGGTCCACGTACTGCTCGAGGAACCATTCGTTGACCTTGTCGTAGGCGATGGCACACACCACGTCCCAGCCCTCGGTCACGGTGCGGCCCTGCATCCAGCCCAGAATCGTGCTGACCGGCGACGCGGCGATCCGGCCGCGACGAGTAGCAGAAAGGGTCATGGGTCCGGCTCCTTAGGACAGTCCGCTCAGGGCGGTGAAACCGGCGCCGATATCGCCGATGGCGTCGATCAAGAGCTTGATGCCGACGGTGGCCTCTTCGGAGGCCGCGACCGCCGCGTCCAGCAGCAACGGCAGTGTGGTGATCAGCGGCAGCGGCCCCAGGACGGCGGCCGCAATGCCGTAGTCATTGGTCGTCGGTGGGTCGTCACTCTTGCCCGCGATGGCGCCGGCCAGGCCGAGCCCCAGGATGAGGGCCCCGACCATCGTCAGCCAGGTCTTGCCGGCCGGTTCGTCGTCCTGTGCGACCTGCCCCTCCTCCGGCTCGGGTAGCACGAGCATCGCCTGGTTGAGCAACAACGGCGCAAAGTACACGATCCAGGCCGACCGGCTTAGCCGCTGCGCTTCGCTGAGTGCCGGCCAGTCCCAGCTGAAGTCGAACGGCTGGTCCGGCCAATCCAGCACCAGGATGACCGAGTTGACGACCACGTCGAACCAGCCCGACGCCTGGACCAGCGTGCCTTTCCCGTCCACCGACAAGCTGTCGCAGGTCATGTCCGCGCAGGCCTGCGGCAGTGAAAGGTACGCCGCCACCTTGGCGAGCACGGACGGGTCGCCAAGCGTGGCCGGATCGGGCCGTACCGCCGACGGCGTCCCGGGCGGGGTGAACGTCCAGGAGAGGATCTGGTTGGTGGTGGCCTGATCGAACGGCGGGTTGCCGGAGTTGGCGGCCTTGTAGATCAGCGTGACCGGTAGGGCCAGGACCAGACAGGCCAGCCGCAGGATGGACAGCTGCTCCTGCTGGTCGGACGGGCAGACGACGTTGGTGTACAGCCAGGAGACGACGGGGATCTCTCCGAGCGGTTGGGTGAGGATGTCGGCGGCGACCCCGAGGGCGGTCGAGACCAGGTCGATGATCTTGCTGACGATGCTGTCGAGCAGGTCGATGACGAAGTCCACCAGCGCTTGGGCGGCGGAGATCAGGTCCGACACACCACGGCTGCCCAGGTCCTTGGGATCGCTGAACAGCGTCGCGAAGAAGTCGTTCAGGTCGCTCAGTGCGGTGTTCAGGTCCGCGGTGATGCTCGGCGCGGTGATGGCGCCCCACAGATCGTCGAAGAGGTTCGGCGGCAGGCTGCTCGACAGCGGCGCCAAGGCCCCGGACCCGCCGACGTTGTCGGTCACCTTGGACATCATCCAGTTGTTCTGAGCGTCGCTGCCGGTGTCGATCCCGGCGGCGACCTGCTGGCCAAGGCCGTACGGTCGGGAGCGGAAGCTGGCAGGGGTGGAGATCTGGGTCAGGGACTGACCCGAGAAGTGGCTGATGGCGGCGGCGAACTGGACGTCGACGCTGCTCTTGAGGTCGGTGAAGAAGGTGCCGGTCTCCACCAGCGCGCGCTTGCCGGCCGCCCACTCCAGCGCCGAAATGGCCGTCGTCACCAGGTGCTCGAACACCAGCTTCGTGTTCCAGATGTCGCCCCACCCGAAAAGGTCCTTGATCCAGTCGAGCACCTTCTCCACCAGGGCGCCGATCCAGGCGAAGATCGCGTGGATGAAGGGGATGGCGTCCTCGATGCTGCGGATGACGATGGCCGCCAGGTGGATGATCTCGTCGGCGACCTTGACCACCAAGTTGATCAACGAGTCCACCACGTTGACCACCCAGTCGACGACCTCCATCGCGAAGGTCTCGATGGCGTGCAGGACGTCGCCGAAGAAGTCAGCGATGGCGGATCCGACCGCGTCGGCGCCCCCGGCGTCGGTGACCTGCACGCCGGCCGGGCCGAGCGTCTGCAGGTGGGCCACCAGATCGGCGCGGGTCTTGTGGTACTGGAACACGGGGTGGTCCGGATCCTCGGCGCTCAGCGACCAGCCGACGTGGCCGGTGGCCAGGAAAGCCGAGGCGTTGCCCGGGGCGGAGTTCATGCCGTTGATGATCGCGCTGGACGCCGTGCCGGCCTTGTCTGCCGTCACCCCCGGAGCCAACGGCTGACCGCCCACCTGAGCGTTGACCAAAGTGTCCCGGCTCATCGGCGGGATCACCGCCGACGCCGTGTTGATCGACGCCTTCCCCGACAGGAACGCGTGGTAGTTGCCGTCGGGAGCGACGGTCTTCGCCGGGCCCGAGTTCGGCACCGACACCACGTAGCTGGGAGACACCAGGCTGGTCGCGGTGCGACTGATGGTCAACACCCCGGTCGCGTCGGTGGCCACGGTCGCCGTCTGGGTGCCGGGGCCGATGAAGTAGGTCGAGCCGCCCACCAGGATCGCCGTCTCCAAGGAGGCGCCGATGGTGACCGGCACCCCGGGAGCGGGGTTGCCGTTGGCGTCGGTGACCAGCAGCCGGGTCCGGTAGCGAGTCAGCGAATACGGCTTCTGCCCCGGCTGTTGGACCACGTTGCGGGTCCACAGCTGTGTGCTCTGGTCCTGGACCAGAGCGTGCAACGTCTGGTCGGCGCCGACGGCGAACAGCCGCGCGGCGGCGAGGGCGCTCTGCGGAGAGGCCACGGTCGCCACGTTGGTGTCCAGCGGGAAGATGGGCGCCCAGACCGGGGCGTCGGCGTCCCAGGCGGTCTGGTGCAGCACCCAGAGCTTGCCTGTCGGATCGACGCCGTAGAAGTGGACGCGGGGCGGCATCGCGGTGTCGACGACGCCGGCGCCCTGGACCACCGTGGAGTTGGGGATCGCGCTGACCTGGTCGGTGAAGCCGAACGAGGTGTGCAGCGCGTTCTGGTCGTCGGAGAACATCACCATCGTCGAGCCCGTTCGCTGGTAGGCGAAGTGGATGCGGGTGACGGTGTTGGAAGTCGGCACGACGTATGGCTGTGTCGAGGCCACCGTGGTGTCGCGCCCGGAGTAGAATTGGAGTTTGCCCTCGACCACGGCAGCCAGGGTCCAGTTGTCGAAGTCCACCATCTTGAGCACGACCTGGGCGCCGGCCAGCCCCTTGGCCATGTCGATCACGGTCCCCTGCCACTGCCCGGTGGTCCAGTTCTTGCGGATCAGGAGGAGGTCGCCGTCCGCAGTGACCCCGACGGCGACCGGCTCGTTGGTCAGCGGGACGTTGGTCGCCGCGAGACCGGTCGCGGGCGGCAGCACATCCGGAGTCGACCAGGTCCCGCCGGCCCCCAAACTCGAGTGGTAGCTCTGGGTGCCGTCGGCGTAGAAAATGTGGCCGGTGTTGGTCCCATCCCCGACCGCGACGACCTCGGTCGCCGCCCCGCCGGATGGTACGGGTACCAGATCCCAGCCGGACTGCGAGTTCTGGTCGGGGACGACGTGGACCAACCCGCGTCCGCTGACCACGGCGAGGGCGGTCCACTGGACGCCCGGCATGGGCACCGCAGCAAGCGGGTTCGGGCTCGAGGCATCGATCAGGATGTCGTCGGTGAGCAGGTAGTCCTCGCTCATCCGACTGTCATCGGCGATGCTGTAGGGGGCGGGTGGGACGAACGGCGAAGGCACCGTGGGATCCTCCGAGTAGGTCGCCACCCCCGGGCGTCCCGTTCGACGCCGATTCACCTCGCGGGAGGTCACCTAGCCCGTAGAGTGGACACTGAGAAAAGTCTGGGCGCCAAACAAGCGCCCGGTCAAGAGCTCGTGCACCTAAGCGGTTCGCTCGTTCCAGTGACGGTTCGGGCGTGGGCGGGTAGCAGCAACAGGCGTCCAGCCAGCCGCGCATAGCGGGCATAGCGGCTACGCGCGCGTGTGGGTACTGCGCCTCGGCCACGCTCCGTGACAAGATGGTGGCCTCCGGGCAGACCCTGATGGCCCGTCACTGCGCAGCTCCCATAGGGCCGCCCACACCCTGTAGACCGGCCATCCCACGGGCACGTTCGGACGGGCGGGTCCCGCGCCGCAACCGCATACGGATCGCAGCTGGCCTGTGGGTGCCGAAAACCTATGCCACCAGGCGATATTCGTGGATGACGCCACCCGCGCGGTCATGCCGCCGGACCCGGAAATGATCCTGAAGGGCACCATAACCCCGTCGTAGCCTTTGAGCTGCCGTTTTGCGGCTGGCTACGGTGGTCATGCAGGCCGTTGGTACCGGCCGGAGTGCGCAGCGCAATGAGCCCGCGTCGTGATCAACGATGTCCTGATTCGTGCCAGCGAGCAGACTGTCTCCGGCCACCGGGATTGAGGGTGTAGGGAGCCGGTTGCGTCACTGAAGGTGTGGACACAGGGTTTAAGGGCAGCCTTTGGGTTGTCTTTTTTCGTGTGCGACGGCACGGTGATCACGTCGTTATGGGTGCGGCCCTCCCGCTTCTTCGTTTGGCACCGGAGACGGGAGGACCGCTGGGTTGACGCGCGGAGGCGTCGTGCTCACGGTAAACGCTGACCTGTAAGGTGCCAGAAGTGCGCCTGTAGCGTCTGGCCTGCAGTTTGCTGGATCAGCCAGTTCCGGCGGAACCCGGCTTATGCTGTGAGTTCCGGTCGCCAGGCCGCGTAGAACGCTCGCAGTTCGGCCGCGGACGAGCCGTCGGGTATGGGTATCTCGCTGTCGGTGAACCGGTCGAGGGTGGCGATCATGTCGGCGAGTACCTCGGTGTCGAAGCCCGCGTCGATCTGCGCGGCGCGGGCGAGCAGCACGTCCTTGCCGAAGCGGCGGGCGAGGACGTAGATGTCGGCGAAGTCCCGTGCGGCGGCCCTATCGAACAGGGCGAGGAGTTTGTGGCCAGCGAGCTCTTCGGGGGCCAGCGTCGGCCCGGCCGGGGTCGCGGAGGCAGGGAGATCCGGTGGCGCGTTCACGGCCAGGTCGATCAGAACCCCGTCGTCAGCGCTGTGGATGACCATCCGGCAGAACGTGTCACTGTCATGGATCCGCTCGGTAATCCAGCCTCGCTGGCGGGCC
>JBEKCN010000265.1:0-5776 GCA_050014855.1 Streptosporangiaceae bacterium
CAGCGCTTCGGAGAGCAGCTTGAGCACGCGCACCGATGGCAGGTGCAGGCCCCGCTCGAGCTGGCTCAGGTAGGGATCGGAGAGAGACGTCTTCTCAGCAAGCTGACGCAGTGACAGGCGGGCGAGCTTACGCCGATTGCGGATGAAGGCGCCCAGGCATTGCGTCTGCGCATTCCAGGTACCGGTCACTGTCGCTCCGTAATTCTGTGCTTTTCGCTCTCTGCTCAGGATAGTAAGCAAGTCTGCGGCGAATCGCGATCGGCCCGCCGCGGGCAGTGGACCTATCGCAGGTGGCGGGCCCGGCCCGGCGGGAAGGTGAGGCCTGCTTGGTCTCGTTGACCGCCGCCACCACCGTCGGCCGGCCAGCGACGCCAACGACACAAGCCCCTCCGCTAACACCAGCCCCCGTCCCTCCCCGCTCACCCGCCGGAATCCGATCCCGCTAACTAGACTTCGCCTATTGCGTACTATCCCGAGCACAGTTAGTATCCCGGTAACCGTGTGACTTCCGTCACAGAGACGGTAGCCACGGCGTGCCCGAGGAGGAATGGACATGCCTGTCAGGGATGACTACATGCGCGAAGAGACCATGCAGGTGGGCGGGACGCCGCTGCGCGTCGTGATCCGGCCGGGCACCGGGACAGGGCCGCCGCTGCTGCTGTGCAACGGCATTGGCATGCGGCTGGAAGCCTTGCGGCCGTTCGTGGATGCACTCGACCCGGCCATCGAGGTGATCCGCTTCGATGCCCCCGGCGTCGGCGGCTCCCAGCTGCCCAACCTGCCGTACCGTTTCACCACCCTGGCCCTGCTGCTGCGCGACATGCTGCACAATCTCGGCCACCAGCAGGCCGACGTACTGGGAATCTCCTGGGGAGGCGGGCTGGCTCAGCAGTTCGCGCTGCTCAACCCGCGCCTGTGCCGGCGGCTGATCCTGGTGGCGACCGCACCCGGACCGCAGACGATGGTGCCGCCCAACCCGCTGCCGCTGGTGAAGAACCTCGCCCTGCGCCGCTATGGCGACCTGTGGGGAGGAAGCGCGAAAACCGACCCGGACGCGCTGACCCGCGCCCTGCGCAAGGCGCAGATCAGCCCGCTCAGCATGGGTTACCTGTACCAGCACACCGCCGTGCTGGGGTTCACCACGCTGCCGCTGCTGCCGCTCATCCGCCAGCGCACCCTGGTGCTCACGGGTGATGAGGACCCGATCATCCCGGTGGCCAACGGCCGCATCCTGGCAGCGGGCATCCCGCACGCGATGCTGCACGTCTACCACGGCGGCCACGTCGAGCTGGTGACCCGCCCGAGCCTGCTCACGCCCCTGATCACCAGCTTCCTGGCCGCGCCGCCGCACGATGCCCGGCGCGCTGAACAAGTCCAGGCCGGTCGTCATCCCGAAGACCAGGGCCCGCGCCAGGCCGCCGGCGGCACCGCCGCCGCCCAGCCCGCCCGGGCCACCGCCGAGGCAGACGCGCTCGCCGAGGCGCTGCAGGCCGCCCTCGCCGTCCAGCAGGCCGCCGAGACCGCCGCCGCCCAGGCCGCCGCCGCGCTCCGGGACGCCCGCGAGCAGGCCGCGGCCGCCCAGGCCGCCGCCCGCGAGCAGGCCGCGGCCGCCCGCGAGCAGGCAGCCGCCACCGAGGGGGCTAATGCGTAATGCGCGCGTGATGGTCTAACCGGCCGCGACCGCGTAACCGGGAGAGGCGGCGGGGGGAATCTCGCCCCCCGCCGCTCTCAGGACCGGGCGACCACCTTCATCAAAAAAGAGAATGCGGAACACCGCCTTACCTGCATCCGTCGGGGACCACAAGCGTTCGGTGTGGGGCCTTTGCGGTCATGATTACCCCTGGTCCGGGCATGCCTGAGTCTGCTCCCTGTCCCTGATAGCTGCCGGGTTCTGCGAGCGGGCGGGCGGGTCAAGGGGCGCGCAGCGCCCGCGCAGCCAATGCCGCGTCGTTAGGCGTGGCGGCTAGTTGTCAACCGGTGCCGGTCACCTTTTCGTCACGGGCTGGCTCGTGTCCCTTGAACGTGGCGGAGCTCCTGTAGATCAAGGGATTGCGACATCACCTTTGATCTTGAACAGGAGCTCCGTTGAATCAGTCTGCCATGGTTGCCGTGCCGTGCCCGGTGACGGTCGCCGCGGGCGTGTTCGCCCCGGGTCATCTGGGTGAGCTGACCCGGTACCTGCCATTTGAGCTGGTCGATGACGTGCTGGACATGACCGGTGCGGTGCAGAAGCGGATGCGGGCGCTGCCCTCGCGTGTCGGGATGTACTTCGTGCTCGCGATGACGCTGTTCCCCGGGATCGGGTACCTGAAGGTCTGGGACAAGATGACCGGCGCGCTGGAGGACCTGGGTCTGCCGCGCCCGTCGGAGAAGGCGCTGCGGGACCTGCGCCGCCGGCTCGGCCCGGCCCCGGCGAAGGCGGTGTTCGAGACGGTCGCGGTCCCGCTGGCGTCACCGTGGACCCGGGGAGTTACCTGGCGTGGGCTGCGGACGGTCGCGTTCGATGGCCTGAACTCGGTCCATGTGCCTGATAGTGACCGGAACCGGTCCTGGCTGGGGAAGCTGAGGAACCGTCTGGGCCTGGCCGGGTATCCCGCGATGAGGATCGTGGCGCTGGCCGAGACCGGTACCCGCGGGCTGCTGGGGGCGGTGATCGGCGGCCAGGGCGAACGTGCGGAGGTACCGCTGGCCGGCAAGCTGGTCTGCCTCCTGGGTGAGGGCATGCTGCTGCTGGCCGACCGTGCCTATGACGCGGCGGACCTGCTCACGGCGATCGCCGCGACCGGGGCGCACTTCCTGGTCCGCGGCAGCGCCAGCCGCAAACCCGAAGTCGGTGAGATCCTGCCTGACGGGTCGTACCTGTCCCGGGTGGACGGGCTGAAGGTGCGGATCATCGAAGCGGGCCTAGACGTTCATGGCGCGGACGGGACCCGGATCGGGGATAGCTACCGGCTGATCACCACCTTGCTTGACTGGCGCCGCTACCCCGCCGGGGAACTGATCCGCCTTTACCATGAGCGCTGGGAAATCGAGGTCGCCTACCTGGCGCTGCGGCACACCCTGCTCGGCGGGTACGTGCTGCGCTCCCGCGACCGGGCCGGCGCCGAGCAGGAACTGTGGGCGCTGCTGGCCGTCTACCAGGCGCTGCGGATGGCCATGACCGCTGCTGCCGAGTCCGCCGGAGCCGACCCGGACCGGGCCAGTTTCACCATCGCGCTGGAGACCGCCCGCGACCAGGTCACCGCAGCCCGCGGCGTCGCGGACTCCGCAGACCCAGCCGATACCGGCCGGATCGGCCGTGCCGTCCTCGCTGACCTGCTGCCTGCCCGCCGCCCGCGCTACAGCGCCCGCAAGGTCAAATGCTCCACCTCCCGCTACCACGTCCGCGACCCCGAACGCAGCCAGCACCGTCCCTGCCAGTCCGTGACGATCACCCGGGTGCAGATCACCATCCGGGTCCCGCCACCGGACCGTCCCGCCGCGCGCCCCCGCCGCACGAACCAGCCGCCCCGGCCCGGTCCCCGCCAGCCCTGCCCGGACAGCAGAAGAGACCAGGTCACCCGCATCATGGCCAGCCAGCCCAGCCAGGACTGGCCCGGCAGCGAACTCGCGAGCCGGCTCGGTATAAAACCCCGGAACCTGCTCACCCAGCTCGCCGAGTGGACCCGCCTCGGCTTCCTCTCCAAAACCGGCCGCGGCCGGTACGCCCTACCTGGTCCGGCCGGACCGGCCGGCACTGCCACCGACAGCACCGGACCGTAACCCAGAAATTGCCACCACGTTATTGACCTCCAGGCAGCACGGCTTAACGACGCGGCATTGCCCGCGCAGCGGCGCCGCAGGCGCCCTTGACGCGATCGCCCGGGAGCGGATCATGCCAGGCGGCGGGGCAGGGAGCCCCCCTGGTGGCGGATATGGTTCAGCGGCTTCGGGCTGGTGGCCTTTCTGTGCGGGTGACCAGTTGTGGCGGCCGGGGGCGGGGGGCCAGGAGCAGCCAGCCTTACCTAGGTCCGCGGGGCTTGGGCACTGCCCCGGCGACATGATGATTGATTGGGTGTCCCCGGCCTGCGGGGATGCGGCCGCTCAGTCTAATCAGGCCGTCCGCCTGGCCCTGCGGGGCAGGGCCGGCAGCGGCTGACAGCGGTTCGGCGGGAGCTGGCCGCGGTGGTCCCCATCGGGTGAATGCGGCTGCGGCGGGCCCGGCCGGGCCGGCGCGGTCACGGGCTGGTCACCGTGTCATGGAGCAGGGGGGGTCTCAGGCGGCGGCCAGCGCGTCGTCGCCGAGCTCGGCCAGGATGTGGCAGGCCTGCCGGAGGATCTTGCGGGCCTCGGACAGCGCGGCGCGCTTGCCGTTGCAGCGGTCCTTCACCTGGGCGTAGTAGCGGTGGTCCGGGGCCGAGGACCGGGCGTGGGTCTTGCCGGCCTCGTACACCGCCCAGCGCAGCACCGGCGGTCCTTGCCGGGACAGCCGCCCGGGCGGGCCTTTGCGGTCGGAGGAGTAGACGGTGACGTCCAGCCCGGCGAACCGGACCGCCTTGCGGGAGGAGGAGAACCGGCCTTCCCCGGCCAGCCAGCAGGTCATCGCCAGCGCGGTGACCGGCCCGACCCCGTACAGCCGCTCGGCCAGGACCTTCGCGCCGGTCAGGTGCCGGGCGGCGTCCAGCAGCTGATGCCGCAGCTCGTGCAGCCGGGTTTCCAGCATGCCGGTCATGTCCAGGGCGGTGGCGACCTGCAGCTGCCCGGCCGGTGACAGGTGGGCGGCCGCGGCCGCCCGCAGCGCGGCCAGGCCCTGCTCGGTGCGCAGCGCGCCCTCGCCCAGGGCCGGGGCGCCCTGGTGGAACAAGACCGCGTGGATGCGCTGCACCCAGGCGGTGTGCTCGGCCCGCAGGTCGTGATAGGTCTCCAGCAGTGCCCGGCATTCCAGGATGTGGCTGGGCGGGATCCAGCACTCCGGCAGCCGTTCCTCGGCCAGCAGCATCCGCAGGTGCCGGCAGTCGGTCTTATCGGTCTTGGCGTGCCGCTTGCGGCCGCGGGCAAACGCGGTGTCGGCCGGCTCGGCCAGATGCGCCGCGACGCCGGCCGCGGCCAGTTCCCCGGCGACATACCGCCACCCGGTGCACCCCTCGACCGCGAACGCGACATCCTCACGGCCAGCGAACCGCGCCAGCCAGGCCCGCACATGCTCCCGGTCGGCCGGGGCGATCTGGCCGCGGCACACCTGCCCGGTCACGGTGTCGAGGTAGTCGAAGGTGATCTGCTTCCGGTGGATATCCAGCCCGCCTACGATGGACATCGGGACCTCCTCAAGCTCCCGGTGGGGCGCACGCGCCCCATGCGAATTGCCTACGCGGTCAATCGTGACGCGCGTCTGAGCTGGGGAGGTCTTCCGGCAACCTGGCCGCGACCTCAGCTCAGTCCGGCCCGATGCATGTCATCTAATCGCGGCTCGGCAGTTAGGAGCTGGCCGCCTGGCGCCTAGGAGCTGGCCGCCTGGCGCCGCCGATCAGCGCACGGTCCGGGGGGCGGCTTCCAGCCCGGCGGCTGCGCGGGAGGCTTCCTGCAGGCGGCCCCGCAGAGCGGTACCGGCCTCGCGGGTCGTCCGGGCTTCTACGATCCGGAGGCCATGGCCCGCCAGCGCGCCCGGCAGGTCACGCCACTCCTTCAGGCGCGTGTACGGCAGACCTGCGGCTCCCGCCAGCTGGGCGACACCGGCCCCGTGCGGTGTGCCGAAGACCCGCTCGAATGGCCCGGGGAACGCCGCCTGTTCCAGCAGGGA
>JBEKCN010000266.1:0-5764 GCA_050014855.1 Streptosporangiaceae bacterium
CAGGTACCTGGAGTTGCTGAACCGGGATCCGCTCCTAGCCCCGGTTAAGGGCGTGCTCGCTGCGCAGACGATAAAGCCACAGGCGCGTACGTTGGCGGAAGATCGCGGCATTCGGTGCGTGGTCCTGGACTACGACGCCATGCGCGGGATCGAACGCGAGGGGACGCTGTTCTAGCGTCACGCAAGCTCTAGCCGGGAGCAGCGGCAGGCCTAGCGGGCTCCTTGCCATACAGTGGCGCTAGTTCTCCGCACGCGATCGAAAGGACATATCTGCTGGTGGAGCATTCGGGGCGTACGGGGCACACGGCCGCACGGCAGTCCGGTTCCGGTGGGCTGACGGCGACTGAGCACCATCTCGACAACGGTCTGCGCGTGGTGCTCTCCGAGGATCACCTGACCCCGGTCGTAGCGGTCTGGCTCTGGTATGACGTCGGCTCGCGATACGAGGCCAAGGGCCGCACGGGCCTGGCTCACCTCTTCGAGCACCTCATGTTCCAGGGCTCGGCGCAGGTCAGCGGGAACGGGCATTTCGAGCTGGTCCAGGGGGCTGGCGGCTCCCTCAACGGGACGACGAGTTTCGAGAGCACCAACTACTTCGAGATCATGCCGGCGCACCAGCTGGAATTGGCACTCTGGCTGGAAGCGGACCGGATGGGCTCGCTGCTCGCCGCGCTCGACGAGGAGTCCATGGAAAACCAGCGGGACGTGGTCAAGAATGAGCGCCGGCAGCGCTACGACAACGTGCCCTACGGCACCGCGTTCGAGCGGATGACCGCGCTGGTTTATCCCGGGGGCCATCCGTATCACCACACGCCCATCGGCTCCATGGCCGATCTGGACGCGGCGACACTGGACGACGCGCGCGCGTTTTTCCGGACGAACTACGCGCCGAACAACGCGGTCCTGGCCATCGTCGGCGACATCGACCCGGACCAGACGCTGGCCTGGGTGCAGAAGTACTTCGGCTCGATCCCGGCCCACGGCGGCAAAGTGCCGCCCCGCGACGGCACACTCCCCGACATCATCGGCCGCGAGGTGCGCGAGGAGTTCCGCGAGGAAGTTCCGGCCCGCGCGCTGATGGCGGCGTACCGGCTGCCGCAGGACGGCACGCGCGAATGCGACGCGGCCGAGCTGGCGCTCACCGTCCTCGGCGACGGCATGTCGTCCCGGCTGTATAACCGGCTGGTGCGGCGCGACCGCACCGCGATCGCGGCCGGCTTCGGGCTGATCCGGCTGGCGGGCGCCCCCTCGCTGGGCTGGCTGGACGTGAAGGCGTCCGGCGGCGCGGAGATCCCGCAGATCGAGGCCGCGGTCGACGAGGAGCTGGCCCGGCTCGGCGCGGAGGCACCGGCCGCCGAGGAGATGGAGCGGGCGCGGGCCCTGCTGGAACGCGAATGGCTGGACCGGCTCGGCACGGTCGTCGGCCGGGCCCGGGAACTGAGCCGGTATACGGTCCAGTTCGGCGACCCGCAGCTCGCGTTCACCGCCGTGAACCGGCTCCTCGACGTCACTGCGGAGGAGGTCCGGGCGGTGGCCGCCGCACGGCTGCGCCCCGACAACCGTGCGGTGCTGGTCTACGAGCCGGTGACCCTCAAAGACGCGGCCGGCACCGCAGCAGGCCAACCCAGCGGCGACGGTAGCGAGCAGGAAGGAGCCGGGCGGTGACCGATGCAGCGGTGACCATGGACTTCCACCCGCAGCCGATCCCCGGGCCGCCCAAGTCCTGGGCGTTCCCCGTGCCCGAGCGCGGCGTCCTGGCCAATGGGCTGACCGTACTGCGCTGCCACCGGCCCGGCCGGCAGGTGGTGGCGGTGGAGATCTGCCTGGACATCCCGCTCGACTCCGAGCCCTCAGGGCTCGACGGCATCACCACGATCATGGTCCGGGCGCTGTCTCAGGGCACGGCGACACACACCGCCGAGGAATTCGCAGCCGAACTGGAGCGCTGCGGCGCGACGCTCGACGCACGCGCCGACTACGAGGGCGCGCGTGTCTCGCTGGAGGTGCCCGTCTCCCGCTTGGCCAAGGCGCTCGGGCTGCTGGCCGAGGCGCTGTACGCGCCCGCCTTCGCCGGCCGCGAGGTCGAGCGGCTGGTGCGCAACCGCCTCGACACGATCCCGATCGAGATGGCCAACCCCGGCCAGCGGGCGGCCAGGCAGCTGGCGCACGAGCTGTTCCCGGCGTCCGCCCGGCTGTCCCGGCCACGCCAGGGCACCGAGGACACGGTCGCAAAGATCGACGCGGCGAGCGTGCGCGCGTTCTACCAGGCTCGAATCCGGCCGGCCCGGGCAACCGCGGTGGTCGTGGGCGACCTGACGAGTGTGGACCTGGATGCGGTACTGGCCGGCACGCTCGGCCGATGGGCCGGCAACAGCGCCGGGCCGCTGCGGCCGGCCCCGGTGACCGCCAACGAAACCGGACGCGTGGTGATCGTCGACCGGCCCGGCGCCGTCCAGACGCAGCTGCTCATCGGGCGGACTGGCCCGGACCGGCACGATCCGGTATGGCCGTCCCTGGTTGTCGGCACGTACTGTCTGGGCGGCACGCTCACGTCCCGGCTGGACCGGGTGCTACGGGAGGAGAAGGGCTACACGTACGGCGTGCGGGCCACTGAGCAGGTGCTGCGGTCGCCGGCGCCAGACGCCCCGGGCGGCGCGACCGGTATGTCAATCCTCGCCGTCAGGGGTTCCGTGGATACGGCGGCCACGGGTCCCGCCCTCGATGACCTGTGGACAGTGCTGCGCACGCTGGCCACGGAAGGGCTGACCGAGGTGGAGCGCGACATGGCGGTGCAGAACCTGGTGGGTGTCGCACCGCTCGAGTACGAGACGGCGGCGCCGGTCGCGGGCACGCTGGCGGATCAGGTGGAAGAGCACCTGCCGGACGACTACCAGGCTCAGCTGTACGCCCGACTGGCCGAGACGAGTACCGCCGAGGCCACCGCCGCGGTGGTCGCGGCATTCCCGGAGAACCGCCTGGTCACGATTCTGGTCGGCGACGCATCTCGGATCAAGGCCCCGGTCGAGGCCCTGGGGATCGGCCCGGTCGGGCTAGTCGCAGGCTGATCCGCCGAATCTCAGGAGTCCCCACTCATGCCCAATGTTTACAGGACCCAATGCGCGCACTGATCACCAACGACGACGGAATCGACAGCGCCGGGCTGCGCACGCTCGCCCGGGCTGCCGCCGGAGCCGGGCTGGACCTGACCATCGCCGCGCCGGACGGCGAACGCAGCGGGAGCGGCGCCGCCCTGACCGGGCTGGCTGATGGCGGACGGCTGCTGGTCGACAAGCGCAAGCTCGACGGGCTGGAGGACGTGCCCACGTTCGCGGTACAAGCGTCACCGGCCATGATCGCCTTCGCGGGCTCCCACGCCGCCTTCGGTGAGCGTCCGGACATCGTGCTGGCCGGCATCAACCGGGGGCCGAACATCGGGCGGGCCATCCTGCACTCGGGCACGGTCGGCGCCGCACTGACCGCCGCATCGGCGGGCCTCCCGGCGATGGCGCTCTCGCTGGCTTCGAGCGCGGCCGCGCACTGGGATACCGCCGCCGACGCCACCAGCCGTGCCCTGCAGTGGTTCCTGCCGCGCGCGGACGTTCCCGTGGTCGTGAACGTGAATGTCCCCGACCGGCCGGTGAGCCAGGTCCGCGGGCTGCACCCGGCCCGGCTGGTGTCCTACGGGGCGGCTCGGGTGGTCATCGGCGAGCCGGGAGAGGGCTTCATCCCGGTGACGTTCTCCGCGCTGGACGAAGCGCCCGGCCCCGGCACCGATCTGGCCCTGATCCGCGAGGGCTGGGTGACGGTGACGGTGCTGACCGGCCTGACCGAGTCCGCCGCCCTGGATGTGTCCGCCCTCGGCGAGATGGCCTGGCCTTAGGCACAAGCAGCCCCAGTACTTCGGGTGATGGCCCCCGGAATGTCGGTGGGGTTGGCTAGCGTCGGTAGCGTGCAGCGTGACGTGGTGGCCGGCATCGATCCCGCCGCCCTCGCCGAGGCCGTCGGCCCGCAGACTTACGAGCGGGGCGTCCAGTACGCACGGCAGCACATGGTCGTGCGCGCGCTGTGGAAACTGTCGGCGGGTGCGCTGGCCGGGACGGTGCGCGGCCAGTACGGCAACGTCTACACGACGACGGCACGTTTCTCGGCCACGGACGGGGCCGGGCTCTGGTTCCAGCGCGGCGAATGCAGCTGCCCGGTCAGGGTCAACTGCAAGCATGTGGTGGCGCTCGTGCTGACCGCGACGGCCACCGAGCGGCAGGCCGCGGACGCCAGCGGGTGCGACCAGGCCGCCCAGGCCGACCACCCGGCCTGGGAGCGGTCCCTCACATCCCTGCTGGACCCCGGGACGGGCGGACGAGCCGGAACGGGCGGGCCGCCCGGCGCCAGGGAAAACGTCCCGCTGGCAATCGAGGTCACGCTGTCCGCGACCCGCTACCCGGCCGCGACCCGCTACCCGGCCGCGACCCGGCTGAGCGGGGGCGATCCAGCTCCGCAGCTGGTGGCGAAGCTCGTCACGCGAGGCAAAAACGGCTGGGTGAACGGCGGCCTGAGCTGGTCCGGGCTGGGCACCCTGCACTATGTCGGCGCTTACCCCGCCGCCCACGTCCAGTGGCTGAAGGAGTTCTACGCCCTCTACAAAGCGGGCCGCGGCCTCCCCGCCTATTCCTACGGAGACGAGAAGACGATCACGCTGTCCGCGTTCGAGTCCCCCCGGCTCTGGACGCTGCTGGACGAGGCAGCGGAGATCGGCCTGCAGCTGGTGCACGCGCGCAAGCGGTTCGGCGCGCTGGAGCCCTACGGACAAGCCGAGCTATGCCTCGACGCCACCGGTAGCGCGGACACGCTCACGATCAGCCCGGTGATCCTCGTCGACGGCGAGCCCACCGGCGCCACCCCGGTCACCTTCATCGGCCCGGGCGGCCACGGGCTGGTGTACGTGGATGGCGCGGCCGGGTCCGGCCGGGAAGGCCGGCGCGAGACACCCGGCGGGCGGGCCGGACATCAGGCGCCCGGTGGCCGGCGCGAGGCGCCCGGCCGGCGGGATGGGCGCGACCGGCCAGACCGAGGGGACGGGCCGCTACGGATCGCCCGGTTGGCCAGCCCGGTGCCGCCAGCGCTGCAGCGGCTGGCGCTGGACGGCCGCTCCCTGCAGGTCCCCACCGACGGGCACGCCCGGTTTCGCGAGGAGTACTACCCCCGGCTGCGGCAGCTGGCCAGGGTGATCTCCGCCGACGGCTCGTTCACCCCGCCGGCGCTCCCGGATCCCACCCTGGTCCTGTGCGCCGCCTACGGCCCTGGCCACGACCTGGATCTGCGCTGGGAGTGGGAGTACACGATCGGGGACTCCCGGCGGCGGGCGCCGCTGCAGCCGGACGGGGATCCCGGGTACCGGGACCCGGACGCCGAGCGCGCCATCCTGGCCGGTCTCGACGCCGGGCTGGAGCGGCACGGGCTGCGCGGTACGGATGCTGCGCGGACCCTTATGCCGCATGCTGCGCTGCGCGGCATCGGCACCATGCGGTTCAGCACGGAGGTCCTGCCCCTGCTGGACGGCAGGTCCGGGGTCGCCGTCGAGATCAGCGGCGAGCCCGCGGACTACCGCGAGGCGGGCGACTCGCTGCGGATCGGCGTGTCGGCCGGTGCGATGCCGGGCGACACCGACTGGTTTGACCTGGGCGCCTCGATCACCGTCGAGGGGCATGAGGTCCCGTTCACTGACGTCTTCGTCGCGCTGAGCCGGAATCAGTCGCACCTGCTGCTG
>JBEKCN010000267.1:0-5758 GCA_050014855.1 Streptosporangiaceae bacterium
GAACCGGCCGCGGGCCAGCCCGACCGGCCTGCCGTGCCGCCGATGCGGGCGGACGCGCGGCGCAGCCATGACCGCCTGCTGGCCGCGGCCACCGCGGCGTTCGCGGAGAACGGCGCCGACGCACCGCTGGAGGACATCGCGCGCCGGGCCGGAGTCGGGATCGGCACCCTGTACCGGCACTTCCCCAGCCGCCTGGACCTTCAGGAGGAAGTCTTCCGGACCCAGGTCAGGGCGGTCTGCGCGCAGGGCGAGGAACTGGCCGGCAGCCCGTCCCCCGGGGACGCGTTCGCCGGCTGGCTGCGCGTCCTGGCGGGCTATCTGGCCACCAAACGCGGCCTGGCCAGCGCGCTCGTCGCGGCGCGCGGCAAGGACGCCGAGGTGATCAGCGCGTGCAGCCAGATCATCCGGGGCACGGCCGAGCGCCTGCTGGCCCGGGCCCAGCAGGCCGGCGCCGTCCGGGACGACCTCACCGCGACCGACATCATGATGCTGGTGCACGGGGTCGCGGTGGCTACCGAGCGCACCCCCGAGCAGGCCGACCGGCTGCTGTCCCTCACCCTGGATGGCCTGCGCACCCGCGACCCGGCCTAGAGCCCGGGCGGTCGGTTCTCGTACGGGGTGCTGAGCACGATCGTGGTCCGGGTGGACACCCCGGCCACGGCGCGGATCTCCTGCAGCAGGTCTTCCAGGGCCAGCGGGGACGCCACCCGGACCTTGAGGATGTAGTTCTCGTCCCCGGCCACGCTGTGGCACGCCTCGATGGCCGCGATCGGCTCCAGCCGCTGCGGCACGTCATCCGGGGCGGCCGCGTCGAAGGGCTTGATCGAGATGAACGCGGTCAGCGGGAGGCCGATCTCGTCGGCGTTGCAGAGCGCCGCGTATCCCCTGATCACTCCGCTCTGCTCCAGCCGCCGGACGCGCTGGTGCGCAGCCGACACGGACAGCCCGGTCCGCTTGGCCAGCTCAGTGAAGCTCATCCGCCCGTCGGCAGACAGCAGCGAGACGATGGCGCGGTCGATCTCTTCCACCCCGTCACCGTAGCGGTGCCGCGGGCATTTCCGGCGTTAACCTGCCGCAGTGAACTTTTATAACGAACTGGTCACAATCGTTACGCTACTGTAACATTGAACGTCGTGATCTTAACCCACCGCGATCCCGAAGTTACGCTGCCGACCAGGACATATGACGCGGGCCTGGCCCCGGGGCCCATGACGCAAGGGAACACCATGGCTCAGATAGTCCTCGATCACATCGACAAGGTCTACGCGGGTGGCGTGAAGGCCATCGACGGGCTATCGCTCGAAGTGAAGGACGGAGAGTTCATGGTTCTCGTGGGGCCGTCGGGCTGCGGCAAGTCCACGGCGCTCCGCTCGATCGCCGGCCTGGAGGAGATCAGCTCCGGCACCATCACCATCGGTGACCGGGTGGTCAACGACCTTCCGCCCAAGGACCGGGACATCGCGATGGTGTTCCAGAACTACGCGCTCTACCCGCACATGACGGTCGAGCAGAACCTCGCCTTTGGCCTGCAGCTGCGCAAGACGCCCAAGGAGGAGATCAAGCGCCGGGTCAACGAGGCCGCCAAGATGCTCGGTCTGGACCAGTACCTCAAGCGCAAGCCGGCGGCGCTGTCCGGTGGCCAGCGCCAGCGGGTCGCCATGGGCCGCGCGATCGTACGTGAACCGCAGGCGTTCCTGATGGATGAGCCGCTGTCGAACCTGGACGCCAAGCTGCGCGTGTCCATGCGCGCCTCACTCAACCAGCTGCACGAGCGCCTGGGCGTCACCACCATCTACGTGACCCACGACCAGGTCGAGGCCATGACGCTGGGCCACCGGGTCTGTGTCATGCGGGACGGCCGGCTGCAGCAGGTCGACACCCCGCAGCGCCTGTTCGAGTCGCCGGTCAACCTGTTTGTGGCCGGGTTCATCGGCTCGCCGGCCATGAACTTCGTGACGGCCGAGCTCACCCGGGACGACGGCCCGGTGGTCACCTTCGCCGGTTTCAAGCTCCCGGTGCCCCAAGCGGTGATCGACAGCAAGCCGGGCCTGGACGGCTACATCGGCCGCAAGATCATCCTGGGCATCCGGCCGTCCGACTTCGATGACGCCGCGCTGGCTGACGCGGACTGGGCCCGGATGCAGGTGAAGGCGGGCGTCACCGAGGAACTCGGCAGCGAGAGCCAGGTGATCTTCACCATCGACGCACCGCCGGTCGAGCACGCCAGCATCACCGACGCGGCGACCGGGGACAGCGGCGAGGACGAGAGCGTCGCGGCCCTGGTCGGCGGCAAGTCACTGTGGACCGCCCGGGTGTCCGCCCGGTCCAAGGTCCGGCCCAACCAGCCGATCGAGCTCGCGATCGACACCGACAACCTGCAGTTCTTCGACGCCGACAGCGGGCTGTCCATCGGCCACCCGGAAGCGCACCCGGCCGCCGCGGAGCCCCTAGCGGTGTTAGCCGGGGGGCGACCCCAGTGTGCCCGGTCAAATGGCTAACGTGATCTTGGCCCGTGGTCCCTGGTTGTGATGGTAGCGGGGTGTTGTGGTCGGCGCGGGAGTCGGTGAGCAGGTCGCGGATGGCCTGGGGGGTGGCGTCGGTGATGGTGGCATGGATGGTGACCTGGTCTTTGGCCGGCGCGACCGTTGATTGGCACAAGCTACGTGACATCAGATCAGCTCAAGCTGGCGGGCCCGGCGGACCGCGTCGCCGCGGCGAGTGGTCGCTAGCTTTCGGTAAATGTGCTTGACGTGCGTCTTGAGGGTGTTCACGGAGATGTGCATCTCGCTGGCGACCTCGGCGGAGCTGAGCAGGCCTGACAGGTGCCGTAGCACCTCCTGCTCGCGTTCGGTGAGCGGCTCGGCCGCGAGGATGGGGGCCTGGTCTGGGGCACCCCGGGGGGCCGGGAGCTGGTCGTCGCGTGGGGACGGGGCGAGCAGGCAACGGTGGGCGCGGGCCAGTTCGGGGTCACGCCGCAACACCGGCCGGATCCAGTCACGCTCGATGACGAACGGCAGCCTGAGCTGTTCGGGTTCGGCCAGCCGCAGCGCGCAGGCAAGGGAGCCGCGGCCTCGCGCGCGGTCACCGTGGTGGTAGCCGAGCTGAGCGTCCACCAGCCACGCCTGCAGCCGGACGGGTTCGGGTGCCCCGCTGTCGGCGGCGAGCACCGGTGTGAACGCCCGCGTCGCGTTCTGGGCGTGTCCGGCAGCCGCCCACGCGTGGGCGAGGGCGACTGCCGCCTCCGGCGAGTTATCGCGGCCGGCGCGCCCGGCGGCCGCCACTGCTGCCCGGATATCGCCCGCGGCCGCGTAGGCCCGGGACTCGACCAGGCTTAGCCTCTGGTCGAGCCAGGCCGGCACGGGCCACCCGGATCGTGCTGTGGCGATGATCTGCGCGGCCGCTGCGGCGCGTGGCCCGGCCAGGGCGCCGTACGCCGCGGCCAGCCCGGCCAGCGCCCCGATCAGCTTGTCCGGGGTGACGCCGAGGGCGGCGTCTGCCTGCTTGAGCCGGCGGTGCGCCTCGCGCAGCTCATTGTGTTCCAGGTGCACCCAGGCCAGTGCGACAAGCGCCGCGGGGCTGAGGCGCGGGACGGGCGGCCGCTGCTTGCCGGCTGCGGGGGCGGGAGCCGCCTGGGCGGCCGCTGTTGCCGCGCGGCAGAGCCGGCCGCGCAAGGCCTCTGCCAGCGCCAGATGGCCCAGGCAGCCGGCTCGCTCGTCCTCGCCGCCCGGAGCGGTCGCGGCGGCCACTCCCGACTCGAAGGTACGGGCCGCCTCGTCGAGGTGACCTGACCACAACTCGACAGCTCCGCGGCCGGACAGCACGCGAGCCCTGACGTCAGGATGCCGGGTGAGCTTGTCGCCGGGGACCCTGCTAACCAGTGCCTCTGCGGCCTCTGCGGCCACTGAGGCCGCCATGAAGTCGCCGGTGCGGCGGGAAGCGGCGAGGCGGATCAACGTGGCGGCCAGCCGGCTCGCGGCCTGCTGATCGGCGGGAAGACGCGCCAGGATGCCGTCGGCGGCATCCAGCGCGGACGTGCTGGATGCCGGCCGGCCAGCGGACAACGCGACCGCGGCGGAAACCAGGTGCGGCTCCGGCCCGGTCCACGCTTGGCCGTACGGCAGACCGGCGAACTCATCGGCCAGGGACGGGGCGCCCCGCGGCTCGATGATCTCGCTGATCGCCAGCCCGTCGATGACGATGCTGGCGGCGAGCGGCCAGTCGCCGGCCTGGGCGGCGTGCCGCACCGCGTCGGTGAGCTCGCCGTTCCGCTCATACCACCGGGCCGCTGCCCGATGCAGAACGGCCAGCCGGTCCGGATACTCGTGCCTCAGCTTCAGGCGCAGCACCTCCGCGAACAACGTGTGGTAGCGGTACCACCCGCCCCCTAGCGGCTGCACAAACGCGTTCGCGCGCGCCAAGGCCGGCACGATCGTCCCGGCCTGCTCGTTGCCGGTAAGTACGCTGGCGGCCTCGCCGCTGACCTGCTCCAGGATGGACGTGCTCAGCAGAAGGTGCTGGACCTCCGGCGGCTGGACGCTGAGAACCTCCTCCACCAGGTAGCCCGTCAGGGCGCTGTCCTCGGTGATCAGCTCCTTGACGAACTGGCCAGGGTCGGGATGAGCACCCATCGAGATCGCGGCTAGGCGCAGGCCGGCCGCCCAGCCCTCGGTCCGCCGGGTCAGGCGCTGCAGCGAGCCCGCCGGCAGCGTGATGCCGTGCCGGGCCAGGAGCAGGCCGGCTTCGGAGACGGTGAACGCCAGGTCGCTGGCCCGGATCTCGGCCAGCTCGCCGGCCAGCCGGTAGCGGTGCAACGGCAGCGGGTCCAGCCGCGCGGACACCAGCAGGCGCAGGCCCGCCTTCGCGTTCCGCAGCAGGTAGTCAAGCCCGTCCGGCACCGCGGGGCCGGTCAGCAGGTGCAGGTCATCCAGGACCAGCGTCACCGGCGGGTCCTGGGCCGCCAGCGCCGCCGCAAGCCCCAGCAAGAACCGGTGGTCCCCCGCTCGCCCTCGCACGGCGGGCAGCAGCGCTGGCACGGCCACGCCGGAGCGGCGCAGCGCCGCGACGACATAGGACCAGAAGACCTCCGGCCGGTTGTCGTAGCCATCCAGGCAGACCCAGGCCACCGTGCCGGGTTGCGCCGCCGTCCACAGCGCCAGGGCCATCGTCTTGCCCGCGCCCGCCGGGCCGGTGAGAACCGTCAGCGGGCACCACCGCGCCCCCCGGGCGATCAGCTTGGTGATCCGCGGCCGCGGCAGCGCCCAGTCAGGCACACCCGGCGCGGTGATCTTCGATGCCAGGATCGGAACGCCAGCGGAAACCGCTACCTGCTGGACGCGGGCCGCCTGGTTGGCAGCTTGGGTCGCCATCGGGACCTCCCGGCTCCCTCCCGGCCGGCGGCCTGATGACCGCCGGCCCTTGAGATCACACGTTGCGCAGGGGCCAGGATCGCCGGAGCCTTTCGCCGGGACTGCCTGGCGGCTTATGCCAGATCCTGTGGGAGCCGTCCCGGTGAGTCATACCCTTTTGGGGGTGATTCCGGGAGCCATCAGTGACGGCCCGGCCACATCAGCTGGCCACCCGAATGCCGCACCGCTGACGCGAAAGGCGCCGCCCACAGGTTCTCCCAGATGAGCACACCGGCCGTGCTTCCTGGATCCATCGCCGCCGCGAGGTGCTCGACATCGTCCCCGGCCAGCAGTTCCCCCAGCTCGGCCTCGATCCCCGGCAGCTCGCCGAGGTCGGAGAGCTCTGTCGCCTC
>JBEKCN010000268.1:0-5758 GCA_050014855.1 Streptosporangiaceae bacterium
CACCGAGAACAGCCCGACTCCGCAGGCAACGGCGGCCCGCAGAACGCGGCGACCTGTGCGCGAAAACGTCATGTTACGTCCCTAGTGGTGCGGCCGTACGGCGCGAACAAGGGAAGGTGGAACACGAGCGACGTCCAGGTAAACATTTGCCGTCATACCGCGCCGCGCAGTGAGACGCAACGCGCGCG
This sequence comes from Streptosporangiaceae bacterium, assembly GCA_050014855.1. Classification (GTDB taxonomy): domain Bacteria; phylum Actinomycetota; class Actinomycetes; order Streptosporangiales; family Streptosporangiaceae; genus Bog-532. The sequence goes on from JBEKCN010000268.1 coordinate 189, forward strand.
GTCCGGCGTTAGGGTTTCACTAGGTGAAACTCGACCCGGTACAGCAGGGTGCCGTCGTCGATCGGCCCCGCGTGCGCGGCCCGCCGCCGCAGCGTCTCGCGGTCCGGTTCGCCGGAACGCCGCACGTCCTCCGCCGTGATCGCGGAAAACGGGATCAGCTCGACCGAGTCGACCCCGATATGCACCGGCCCGACCGGGTAGCTGCCCCCGGCCTTCACCTTCGGCCGCCGCCACAGCCGGAACGACACGGTGATGTCGCCCGCGATCACGTCGTCGCGCAGTTCCTTGCTGAACTCCACGATCCGAGGCTACGTTGCCCTGCGCCGCACCGGCCCGCACGACTGACCCGCGGACCCGCCGGCGGGCGGCCCACGCGGGGCAGGCCACTCTTCCCGGCGGTCAGTACCCTTTCAGGCTGCCCACGCTGAGCGATCCGTCCGTGTCCGGCGCCACGATCTGCTCTTCCTCGCGAACGTAGGTCTCCGGATCCTTGTCCACCGGCTCGACCCCGGCGAAGTTCCGGCCCTCATACGCGGCGAACATGACAGCCAGCTCGTGACGGCGCTGGAGGCTGGCCAGCCGGCGGAAGTCGGTCAAGCCCTCGCGCTCTTCCTCGCCCATGTGGTCGCTGTTGGCCTCGTTCGCCGCGGCGACCGCCGCGTACCAGCTGTCGGTGCCGACCTGGTGCTTGCCGACCTCGGCGACCGCGTCCCGGATCTCGTTGTGGTCCTCGATCGCGTCCAGCGTCTCGTCCTCGACCCCGGCCCGGCGGCGCGACTCGATGCCGACCTGCAGCAGCTCGGGGTAGAAGATCTCCTCTTCGGCCTGCGCGTGCAACTCCACGAACGCGGCCAGCCGATTCCACACCGCCGACAGCGAGCCCGTGTCCGTGCGGTCGATCTGCTCCAGGATCGCGAATAGACGGCGCTGCTCGTGATGGTCATCCAGGATCAGCTGGGTGATGTCCACTGTTCCTCCCTGCGCCCGCCATGGCCGGTACCAAGGCCGTTCACCACGCTACCGTGCACGGGTCAGCCGGGGACGGCCAGCTCCGTTCGCAACGCTGCCGGGAGCGTGGTGACAACGCTGACGGGAGCATGGTGACGAGATCGGGGGCAGACGTATTGCCGTCCTGCACGTAACATCCTGTAATGCCACCATCGTGCGGGACCATAGGGCTGTGGCCGGGTTCTGCGCGGCCCGTGGTACATGGCGGTAACAGATCGGCGCGCCCATGGTGAAGTGGAAGTCTGATGCCGACCGGCTGGCCGGCGAGGTTACGCACCCGATCTCACGCTGGCGTCCGGCGGTCGGCGCTGTTCCGCGGCACCTGTTCGTGCCCCGCTGGTGGGAACGGGCCGGGCGGGGGGCGGGCTTCGGGGCCAGCACCTGGAAGCTGTGCGACGGCCCCGCCGGGCCCGATGCCTGGATCCGCGCCGCCTACGCCGACCGTGCCCTGGTCACCCGCGTCGGGCCGCTGCACGCCGACCACGCCACGCCGGACGACCAGCCGGCCGGGGTGCCCACATCCTCGGCCATCGCGCCGGGGCTGGTGGTGCGCATGCTGCGGCACGCCCGGCTGACCGACGACGCTGACGTGCTGGAGGTCGGCGCCGGGACCGGCTATGGCGCTGCGGTGCTGTGCGAGCGGGTGGGCTACCGGCAGGTCACCACGATCGAGGCCGACCCCTATCTGGCCAAGGCGGCGAGCGAGCGGCTGGCCGGTATCGGCCTGCACCCACGGGTGGCGCACGCGGACGTGTCCGGCCCGCCGCCGGGGCACTACGACCGGATCGCCTCCATGCTCGGCGTCTGGCCGGTTCCCGCGAGCTGGCTGGCGGCCCTGCGCCCGCAGGGCCGCCTGGTCACTCCCATCGCCGGCACCATGCTCATCCTGACCGCGGACAAGACGCCCGACGGCGGCGCGGTGGGCCGCACCGAATGGGACCGGGGGGCGTTCATGCCCGCCGAGGCCGATCCTGGCGCCTCGCAGATCCCGGCCGCCGTGCTCGCCGCGGCCCGCGAGGCCGACGGCGAGCAGGTCGGCCCGGGCCGGTATCCCGTTATCGACGCGGCCCGCTCCTGGGATCTCTGCTCCGCCCTGGGCCTGGTGGTCCCGGGTGTCCAGCACGACTTCGCCGTAACCGCCGACGGCCGGCGCACCGCCTGGATGGCGCACCCGGACGGATCCTGGGCCCGCGCCACCGGCACCGGCGACGCCCCGCCCATCGTGCACCAGAGCGGCCCGCGCCGACTGTGGGACATTCTTGACGGCATCCGCCTCGACTGGCTGCGCAACGGTTCCCTGCCCGGCTACGGGGCCCGCGCCACCGTGGCCCCCGACGGCAGCATCTACCTGCGGCACGGGCACTGGCACGCGACCCTGCCCGCCGCAGCCGGGCCGCCGCCCGGTACTGGTCATGCTGAACAAGCCGCCCCGGGAGTCATCCCCCAGGCGATCGTGACCCGGCCGGGGCCTCAGGCGTCGTAGTCGACCGCGAGCACGCCGGAGACCGGGAGCGACTGGCAGGTGAGCACGAAGCCCGCCGCCACCTCGGACTCCTCCAGCGCGAAGTTCCGCCGCATGTGGACCTCGCCGCTGGCGACCCGGGCCCGGCAGGTGCCGCACACGCCGCCCTTGCACGCGAACGGCAGGTCGGGCCGCGCCCGCTGGGCTCCCTCCAGGACGGTGACGTCCCGGGCCAGCGACACCGTGGTGGATCGCCCGTCCAGCGTGATGGTGGCCTCGCTGGTGGCCCCGGCCGGGATGGCGTCGGCGTGCCGGGCCACGGGAGGCGGGACGTCCTCGACGTAGAACAGCTCGCGGTGGATCCGCGCCGCGGGCACACCCTGGCCGCGCAGAAGCTCGGTCGCCGAGGCGACCATCTCGAACGGCCCGCACAGCCACCAGTGGTCCGCCCCGGCCGCGTCGGTGAGCCGGGGGAGCAGCTCGGTCAGCTTGGCCGCGTCAAGCCGCCCGGACAGCAGCTCCGCCTCGCGGGGCTCGCGGGACAGCACATGGATCAGTTCCAGCCGGGCCGGGTAACGGTCCTTGAGGTCGGCCAGTTCGTCCGCGAACATCACCGTGCCGGCGTGCCGGTTGCCGAAGAGCACCGCCGCGGCGGCGGCCGGGTCCCGCAGCACGGTGGCCGCGATCGACAGCACCGGGGTGATTCCGGAGCCGGCCGCGATCAGCACATGGTGGCCCCCGGTCTCCGGGCCGGGCGTGAAGCGGCCGGCCGGGACCCCAACGGAGATCTCGTCGCCCGGCCTGACCTCGCGCACCAGCCAGCGGGAGAACAGCCCGTCCGGGACCTCACGCACGCCGATCCGCGGCCGCGCGCCCTGCGGGGCGCAGATCGAGTACGAGCGGCGCTCTTCCCGGCCGTCGATGAGCCGCCGCAGGGTCAGCGACTGGCCGGCCAGGAACGCGTAGCGCTCAGCCAGCTCTGCGGGCACGTCGAAGGTGATCGCGACGGCGTCCGCGCACAGCTGGCTCACCTCCGCCACGGCCAGCGGGTGGAAGTCGCCGCGCAGCCGGGGACCGGTGATGGTGGCGGTGCTGGCGGTCATGGGCACTCAGATCTCCTTGACGTGCTCGAACGGCTCCTGGCAGGCCTCGCAGCGGTGCAGCGACCGGCACGCGGTGGCGCTGAAGGCTGACATGAGCCGGGTCCGGGCGGATCCGCAGTGCGGGCACCGCACCGGGTGCGGCGGCGGGCCGAGGGCCGGAGTCTTCAGCGGGATCGGGCCGGTGACGGGGCGGGGCGCTCGGCCGGGCGGGGCGATGCCGGCCGCGGCCAGCTTGCGGCGGCCCGCGGCGCTGATCCAGTCGGTGCTCCAGGCCGGCCGCAGCACCAGGCGCACCTCGACGTGCCCGAAGCCCGCCTGGTGCAGGGCGTGCACCAGATCGTCGCGCATCGCGTCCAGGGCCGGGCAGCCGGTGTAGGTGGGGGTGATCGAGACCGTCACGGCGCCGTCGTGCTCCGCTACCTCGCGGAGCACGCCGAGGTCGGCCAGGGTGAGCATGGGCAGCTCGGGGTCGGTCACGGTCTCGGCCACGGCCCGGGCCGTCATGGTCCTGCCTGTCCCGCTCACCACGTCGCCTCCGGGTCGGCGCGGGCCACGCTCTGCAGCTCGGCGAGCAGGTACCCCATGGCCTCGGTGTGCACGCCGTCACGCCCGGTGCGCCCGGCCACCCCGGCCCGCGGCGGCACGTCCGGCACCTCCAGCGTCGCGGCCGGCAGCACCTGCGCGAGCACGTCGTCGAACTCGCCCCGCAGCCCCGCCGGGTCGGCGGCCACCCCGGCGGCGGCCAGCCGCCGCTCGATCTCGTGCGGCGTGAACAGTTCCGCCACGTACGGCCAGATCGCCGCCAGCCCCGCCTGCGCCCGCTCGCGGGAGAAGGCGGTCCCATCGCCCAGCCGGATCAGCCACTGCGCGGCGTAGTCCCGGTGGTAGGTGACCTCCTTGACGCCCTTGGCGGCGATCGCGGCGAGCACCGGGTCCCGCGAGGACGTGAGCCGCCGCAGCACGGCGAGCCGCCACGCGGCGAACACCAGCAGCCGCGCGATCAGCTCACCGAAGTCGCCGCGGTCCAGCTCGGTCAGCCGCACGTTGCGGAACTCGTACTCGGCCCGGAAGAAGGCGTAGAAGTCCTCGCCCCGCTGCGGGCCGTCGCTGTCGCTGTCATCAGCGGGGCCCCGGCCGGTGCCGTTCGCGGCCACTTCCGCGGCCGCCGCCCGGGACAGCAGCAGCCGGGCCTGCCCCAGCAGGTCCAGCGCGATGTTGGCCAGCGCGACCTCGTCTTCCAGCTCGGGCGCGTTGGTGCAGCACTGCTGCAGCCGGTGCGACATGATCAGCGCATCGTCGCCGAGCATCAGGCAGTAGGCGGTCAGGTCCGCCGCGTCCGTCCCGGCCGGCATCGTGGTATCCACCCCCTCCAGCGGGTCGGCGAACCCGGTGCCGTACGCCCAGCGGGCGTCGTTGCCCCCCTCGCTGAGGGCCTCGTAGGCATTGTCGGACGGCAGGCCATCGTCGGACGGCAGGCCATTGTCGGACGGCAGGCCATTGTCGGACGGCAGGCGATTGTCGGACGGCAGGCCATTGTCGGACGGCAGGCGATTGTCGGACGGCAGGCCATTGTCGGACGGCAGGCGATTGTCGGATGACACAGCATTGTCGGATGACACAGCATTGTCGGATGACACAGCGGCCTCACATGTGCGGGACGTTGTCGGGGATGTCGTAGAACGTCGGGTGCCGGTACACCTTGTCGCCGGACGGCGCGAAGAACGGGTCCTTCTCGTCCGGCGACGAGGCGGTGATCGCCGCGGATGGCACCACCCAGATGCTCACGCCCTCGTTGCGCCGGGTGTACAGGTCACGCGCGTTCCGCAGGGCCATCTCGCTGTCGGCCGCGTGCAGCGAGCCGACGTGCACGTGGTTGAGCCCGCGCTTGCCCCGGATGAACACCTCCCACAGTGGCCAGCTGCGGCGTCCGGCGCCCTCCCCGCTCACGCCGCCGCTGCTCACGCCGTCCCCGCTCACGCCGTCCCCGCTCACGCCGT
>JBEKCN010000269.1:0-5757 GCA_050014855.1 Streptosporangiaceae bacterium
GACCTGGCACGCCATCTCGAGAAGCTTCGCTGGGGAATGACTATCGAGGACGGGCGGCTCGCCCTCTCGCCCGAGGGCGAGGGCTGGCGCCAGGTAGCCGGCACGGTGCTGGGCGACATCTTGGTCGGCCAGGAGCACGGGCTGTGGGGCCGCCTCAAGGCATGCCGGAATTCCCCGTGCTCGGTGGTCTTCTACGACAGCTCCAAGAACCAGTCCCGCGTCTGGCACAACACCTCCGATTGCGGCAACCTCGTCAACCTCCGCGCCGCCAGAGCCCGCCAACGCGAACAGGTCTCGTAAAGGCGAAACAGGAATGCTCCGATCGAGGGCGGAAGGGCGGCCGGTCCCCGGACGGCGCTGATGCCCGGGCTAGCTCGCAGCCGTCACGGCTTCGGCCGCCGTCTCGATGAGCTCTGCCACCTCACTGGGGTGGGAGACCATCGCGACGTGGCTAGAGGGGATCTCGACCGTGGCGGCACCCATGCGGGTGGCGAACTGGCGCTCGGCATCAGGCGGGAGCGCCTCGTCATCGGCGGCGACCAGGTACCAGGAGGGCAGCGTCTTCCAGGCCGGGACGCCCATCACCTCTTCGAATATGGACATGGCTATCGGCTGCTGCACGGCGTACATCACCTTTGCCTGGACCGGGTCGACGTCACCGGCGAAATGGTCGACGAAGTCGTCCTCAGGCAGCCAGCCGAAGCCGTGGGAGTCGGTGAGCAGGTGCGCGAGCGCCGGGGTTACCGGTCCCTGCGACAGCAGCGCGCCGAGTGATTCGCCCTGGTCCAGGCCGAACGCGGCGATGTAGACCAGGCCGGCGACGTTCGGCGTGTCCGCGTCAAGGGCGGTGATGACCTGCCCGCCGTAGGAGTGCCCGGCGACGACAGTGGGGCCGTCTTGGAGGTCGAGCACCTGGCGCAGGCGGGCAACGTCGTCGGCCTGCGCGGTCAGCGGGAACTGCGGGGCCGTGACGTGGTAGCCGTCGGCTTGCAGGCGCTCGATGACGCCACTCCAGCAGGAGCCTTCGGCCCATGCACCGTGGACGAGAACGATGTTCGGTCGGGTGTTCATCTGTTGAGTCCCTTCGTGGCCGTGTCTTCTCCCATCGTGCGACCCGAGGCTGGGACCGGGGTATCCGCAGCGCTACTGCACATCTGCGGATGACGGCTGCGCGGCCGGCGTGCTGGTCTGGGCGATCACGTCACGGAGCTGGTGACGGCTGGCTACCCCCAGCTTGGGATAGGACCGGTACAGGTGGGAGCTGACCGTGCGCGGTGACAGGAAGAGCCGGTCGGCGATCTCGTGGTCGGTCAGGCCGTCGCTGGCCAGGCGGACGATCTGGCGTTGCTGCGGAGTCAGCTCCGCTAGGGCATCGGGTTCGCCGGGCGCGCGGGTGACGGCCACCCCGCATGCTCTCAGTTCCGCCTGGGCGCGCTCAGCCGATGACCGGGCGCCTAGCCGCTGGAAGGTGCCCAGGGCTTCGGTCAGTACGGCTTTGGCGTCGTTGATCCGGCGGCGCCGCCGCAGCCATTCGGCGTGGTCGAGCCGGAGCTGTGCCCGCTCGAACGGCCACTGGTCCCCGGCGGGGTCAGCGAGCGCCTTGTCGAAATGGGCTTCGGAGTCGGATGGCTCGGCGAGGATGCCGCGGGCCCGGGCGATGAGCTGCTCCAGCCGGGCGGAGGCCCTTCCGTCGAGGCGGCCGAGTGCCTGCTCAATAAGGTCGCATCCTTCTACCCGCCGGTCGGCGCGGACCGCAGCGGCGGCAAGGTCTGCCACCCCCAGGTAGGAGGCGTAGTTGTGCAGCGGCACGCCGTCCTCGCTGAACAGCCCGGAAAGCTGGGTGAACGCTTGGAGGTAGCTGCCGTCGGCGAGAGCTGCGACGCCGAGGGCCCGCCGGGCCCGGGCGGCCACCAGCCCGCACTCGGCCGGATCGACGGTGGCCATCGCGCGGGCGGCGTGCCAGCGGGCCGCGCTTGAGTCGGCGCGCAGGGCGAGGACAGTGGCGGTGATGACGTCAGCGGACGCGGCGACGATTTCCATGTTGTTGGCCTCGGCAATGCCGGCGGCCTCGGCGGCGGCGTCCAGCGCCTCGTCCCAGCGCCCGGTGTCGATGTACGCCCATCCCAGCACGGTCAGGCTCCCGCCGCTGGTACCCCGCACGCCGGGAGCGCGGAGCCGCCGCATGGCGTCCTGCAGCAAGGTGATCGCCAGGTCAGACTCGTCCAGGAGCCATGCGGCGGACGCTACTCGCCACAAGGAGGGCTCTTCAATGGGCGCGCCGACGATCGTGCGCAGGGACGGGAGGAGCTGGTCTCTGGCGGCGATCGGGTCGGCGCTGCTGCCAATCCAAAGTCTCAGCACGTTGACATCAATGCCCGGGACCTGGCCGGAGGCCGGCGGGCCCTGGCGTTCCAGCAGAGCGAGAGCGCGGTCGACGGCCTGGCGGCCCGCGGGCGCTCCGGACTGGTAGGCGACGGTGGCCGCGCTCCCGAGCGCGTCCCAGGCCAGCGCCGGCCGGTCACGGGATGCCTCTTCGGCGACGGAGATGAGCGCCGACAGCGCGGCGGTGCGCCGCCCTGACCAGGCCAGCGCCCAGGCCGCGTCGTGGCGGGCGGTCAGCCGAAGTTCCGGATCCGCCGCGACCTCCAGCGCGCGCCTGGCGAGCTCCTGCACCCAGTCCCCCTGGCCGGTAGGAACGGCGGCCGACGCGGCCGCTACCAGCCTCCGTGCCTGCTCTCCGGGGACGGTGCTGAGTTCGGCTGCCCGTTCCATGGCCAGCGCGGCGGCGGCCGCACCGCCCCGGTGCTGCGCCTGGGCGGCGGTGGCCTCCAGCAGCGAGGCCACGTGCTCATCCGGTTGCAGGGCCGCGGCGGCCAGGTGCCAGGCGCGCCGGTCTGGCTGGTCACGCAGGGCCTCGGCGAGTCGGCGGTGCGCGGCGGCCCGCTGCGCGAAGGGTGCGGAATGGTAGATGGCAGAGCGGACGAGGGGATGGGAGAACTCCAGCCCGGTCCTGTTCACCGTGACCAGGCCCAGCTGCTCGGCCGGCGCCAGCGCCCGCGCATCCGGCCCGGCGCCGTAGCTGGCGGCCACGCGCAGGTCCGGGCCATCGGCCACGGCGGCCAGCAGCAGCGCTGCTCGCGCCTGCTCGGGCAGGGTGGCGAACCGGGCCGTGATGACGGCGCTCAGGCGGTCGGTCAGGGGCAGCGGCTCGGCCGCCCATCGCCGGCTGGCGGCAGGATCATCGGCGATCACCGTGGCCAGCTCGATCAGCGCCATGGGATTACCGGCGGCTTGGGCGAGCACCTGCCGCCTTGCCTGCCCACGAGGAGGGCGAGGCTGCCCGTCCAGCAGCAGGCCGGCGTCCGCCGCTGACAGCGGCTCAAGCCGAAGCTCCGGGAAGCCCCGGCCAAAGCCGGGGGGCAGGGCCTGCCCGCGGGCGCCGACCAGCAGTACGATCCGCTCGGCCTCCAGGCGGCTGCCGACGAAGGCCAGCGCCTCCAGCGAGCCGCGGTCGATCCAATGGGCGTCGTCGGCGATCACGAGGACCGGGGAACGCTCAGCAAGATCCGAGAGCAGGGTCAGGACGGCCACCCTGGTCAGGAGCGGGTCCGGAGCGCCGGGGTCCGCCGTGAAGCCGAACGCCCCCATCAGGGCCTGGGCCTGCCGGCCGGGGAGACTCGCCGCCCTAGACAGCACCGGCCGCAGGAGCTGATGCAGCCCGGCGAACGCGAGTCTGGACTCCGATTCCCGGCCGGTGACGGACAGCACCCGGGTGCCCGATGACCGGGCCCGTCCGGCCGCGTCCGCCAGGAGCACGGTCTTGCCGGTCCCTGCCTCACCGATGACCAGCAGGACCTGGCTTGCCTTCGGGACCGGATCTACCAGTCCGCGCAGCCGGGCCAGTGCGGCGTCCCGGCCGATGATGGGTGCATGGTGCCGTGCGGGGGGTTCACCGGGGCCTGGCATCTGCCTGTCCTCTCGGCCAGTGCGTTTCGTCAACACCGTCCCCAGGGTCAACCGCGACCATGGCCCGGGCATGCCCGCAGCGCGTGAAGTGCAGTCGCGCTGCGGATACCACTGGCGCCGGTCCGGGCCGACAGTGATGTCGGGGCCGGGCGTTACCGCTGCGAGCACGGAACGATGAGGATCACAATGCCGTACGTCACTGTCGGGCGGGAGAATTCAGCCGCTATCCGGATCTACTACGAGGATCACGGGTCCGGCTCTCCGGTCGTGCTAGTGCACGGCTACGGGCTGAACGGGCACTCGTGGGAAAAGCAGAGGCAGCGCTGCTGGCCGCCGGTCACCGGGTCATCACCTACGACCGGCGCGGCTTCGGCGCGTCCAGCCGGCCCAGCATCGGATACGACTTCGACACGCTGGCCGGCGATCTTCACGTCCTGCTCAGCAGGCTCGACCTGCACGCGGTGGTGCTGGCCGGGTTCGCCATGGGCAAGCGACCAGGATCGCGTGCTGCCGTACGAGGCCACCAGCCGCAGGCTTCCCGCGTTGCTGAAGAACGCTCGCTCCACCGTCATCGCCGGTGGGCCGCGCGCGCTCATCTGGATCCACGCCGACGAGGTCAACCAGGCACTGCTCGACTTCATCGACCACCCAGGCCAGGTCCGCTGACGGCACAGCCGAGCAGCTGTTCCGCCGCTATCGGATCGGGAAGAGCTCAGCGCCAGCCAGTTCGGCGTACACCAGGAAGCCGAACGGATCCGACAGCTGGCGCTGCTCCATCAGCCGGACCAGGACCGCTTGCCGGAGCTCGGCCAGCTCGCTGCTGTCGGGATGGCGGAGCAGGCCCGGGGTGACGATGTCCAGCGCGAGAGCCAGGTCGCCCTGGTCGGCAAGGTTGGCAGCGGCGTAGGCGAATGCATCCGCCTTTCCCCCGGCCAGCAGGTCGAGGGCCGCCGCTGTTTCTTCCGAGCTGCGCGGGTCGAGCCCTTGTCCGTCCGGCTGCCAGTAGCCGGTGTGCTGGTGATAGAGCCGGGCGATGAAGTCGTCCCGGCTGACCAGGTACGGCACGACCGCAGCGGGGTGATCGCGCAGCAAGGCGGACAGATAGCCAAGGTCCAGGATGTTCGGCAGCGGCATGTTCTCGCCGATCCTGGCCAGCGCGAACTCGTGCAGCTCGGTGAGAGCCGGCTCCAGGCCGGTCAGGGTCTCGACGGTGAAGTTCTCGGTCAGCGTAGTGTGGCCCGCCAGGAGCTGCCGGGGGGCCAGCTCGCGGATATACCGCAGCGTTTCCAGCAGTCCCTCCGGTGAGCCCTCGGCGGTGAACGGGACGCCGAGGTAAGGCATCAGCGCGTCCCCGGTGAACAGCAGCCCGCTGGCAGGCAGGTACACCATCAGCGCGTCGGGCGTCTCCCCACCCCGGACCGGGATCAGCGTGAACTCGGTGTCGCCGACGACAACAGAGGTCCGCTCGCTGATCAGCCGGTCCGGCCGCACGTCGAAGGCCGGGCTGGCAGCAGTTCCGGTGAAGTAGCGGAACGGGAGGTTCCAATGGCGCAGCCGCTCCGCCTCGGCCGGGAATCCCGCGGAGGCGATGACCTGGGTGTCCGGCCCGCGCACGGCCTCGCTGCCGCCGATGTGGTCGGGGTGAGCGTGGGTGAGGATGAGGTGACTGACCGGCGCCTGGTCTGTCAGGCCAAGGTCGGCCATGGCCGCCAGCACGCGGTCCGGGCTGGTACCGGCGTCGATCGCGACGACGCCCGCGCTGGTCTGGATGAACGCGAAATCGCCGAGGTC
>JBEKCN010000270.1:0-5743 GCA_050014855.1 Streptosporangiaceae bacterium
CGTCCTGGCCGCGGTGCTCGCCGTGCTCCTGCTCCGCGGCCTGCCCGCCGGTTCATGGCCGGGCTCGCCGCCGCAGTCCATTCGGCCCGGGACTCCCGCCGCCGGCGGCGGCCACAGCGCACCGGCCTCAGCCGGCCCGGCGCTTGCCGGACTCGCCGGACTCGCCGGGCGCGCCGCTCTCGCGTTCGCGCTGGCCTGGCTGCTGGCCTGGCCGTATGTGCTGCCCTGGTACGACGCGTTCGCGTGGGCGCTGCTGCCGCTGGTCGCGGCCTCCAGCCTGGACTGGCTGCTGCTGGCCCGGACCGCGGCGCTGGCGTTCGGCTACCTGCCCGCCCGGTCGGCCGGCGTGGTCATACCGGCCGGGCTGGGCTGGCTCCAGTCGGTGGTCAGAGCCGGGGTGACGCCCGCCATCCTGGCGATCGTGACCGTCTGGGTGGCCGTGCGCATGTGGCGTGACCGGAGGCCATCCTCCGGCCCTGACGTGGGTCCGGACGGGGTCGCATCCGGGCCGTCCGCCTCCCCGGCGCGGCAGCCCGCCGCGGACGGAAGAGCGACCGGATGACCGGCGCCGGCGCGCCGGGAGCGGGCGGGCACGGCGTGGCGGCGCGGTGGGCGCGGCTGGCCGCCCGGGCCGGCGCCCTGCCGCCCGCAGTGGCCGTGCTCCTGGGCGTGCTGGCCTGGGCCGCGGCACTGGCCGCCATCGAGCCGATCGTCCACGGGTACCTGACCAACCCGCCGGATCAGCGCCTGGTCGACCTGAACGTCTACCGGACCGGGGGCCTCGCGGTGCTGCAGGGCCAGCCGCTGTACAGCGTGCTCACCCAGCCGCCGCAGCTGCTGCCGTTCACCTATCCGCCGGTCGCCGCGGTCTTCGCGGTCCCCCTCGCCCTGGTGTCCTGGCCCGCCGCCCAGCTGGTCTGGGTCGGGTTCGTCTACGTACCGCTCGCGGTCATCATCGGTTACGCGTTCCGGCCGCTGCTGCGCCGGGCCGGGCGCCTCTGGCCGGTGGCGTTCGCCGCCGTCTTCTGTGTCTGTGCCTACCTGTTCCCGATGCAGGACGAGATGCGCTTCGGCCAGGTCGACGCGGTACTCGCCGCCATGGTCGTGGCCGACTGCGCCGCGGCCCGGCCGCGCTGGCCGCGTGGTGCCCTGATTGGGCTGGCCACCGCCGTCAAGCTGGTCCCGGGGGTGTTCATCGTCTACCTGTGGGTCAGCGGGCGGCGCCGGGCCGCGCGAACCGCCGCGCTGGCCGCGCTGGCCTGGACCGCCGGGGCGTTCCTGCTGCTGCCGCGCGACTCAGTGATCTACTGGACAAGCGCGATCTTCGATTCGGGACGGCTCGGCAACAACGCGGGCACGGAAAACCAGTCGCTGCGAGGGCTGCTGCTCCGGTTCTTCCTGCCTGGCCAGGCGCCTGGCGTGGTGTGGGTGCTGATCGCGCTGGCGGTGGCGGTCCCGGGATTCGCGCTGGCCCGGCGGCTGTCCCGCGAGCACTTCGAGATGGCGGGCATCGCCGTGACCGCCCTGCTCGAGCTGCTGATCTCGCCGGTCGCGTGGATCCACTACTTCCTGCTGGTGATCATCGCGATCGGCGTCATCGCCGGGGACGGAAGGCAGCCGCGGCGGGCGCTGACCGCGGCCGCGACGGCGGTCTTCTTCGGGCTCACCATTCCCTGGTGGGGCAGCTCGCTGCTGTCCGATCCGGCCGTGCCCCGCCCGGTCAGCCGGATCATCGAAGGCGCTTTCGGGATCGCCGCGGGCGTCCTGATCGTCGTCATCGCGCGGATGCGGAAGACCGGGGCCGACCGCGACGAGGCGGCGAGCGGAACGGGAGTGGAGGCTGCCCGGGTTGCCTCTGCCGCGCCAGGTCAGGGCAACGTCCAGGCCGGCAACCGGGCGCCCGGCACCTCGACCGATGTACGGACCTAAACAATCTGTAATCGCTATAGTACGGAACGTGATTACTGACACATGCCTGGTGCTCGGGCTGCTCGCCGGGGTTCTCGGCATCTTCCTGGCCGTCAGTGCGCGCACGTACACCGCCCGGGCGGTCGCCGAGTGCGCCGAGCTGATCCAGGGCAGCACCGGCCCCCGGGGTACCGTGGACCCGCGGGCCCTGCGTGACCTGGCTGTCGTACGTTACGACGCACTGCGCGAGATGTCCGGTCAGCTCTCGTTCTCTGTCGCGCTCCTCAACGCGGCCGGCGACGGGGTGGTGCTCAGCTCGATCAACGGCCGCTCCGAGACCCGCACCTACGCCAAGATCGTCCTGCGCGGGGTCCGGTACGCAGGAACTGTCGCCCGAAGAGGAACAGGCGGTCCGTTCGGCCCGGCTGGGCGCGGGCCTGCCCAGCGCGGAACCGCCCGCGCCGGTCCCGGTACCGGGGCGACCGGCTCCGGCCTGGGCTGCCGGGACGCGGCACGGCACGCCGATAGGGAATTCTAGGGCTCTATAGCGCCCGATCGGCTGGCACGCTATAGAGCCGAATAGGCCCGCATAGCAGTGTCCCGGCGGCGGCGGACTAGCATCTGGAGACTATGACCGAGCGTTACGCCTACCTGGGGCCGGAAGGCACCTTCACCGAAGCGGCCTTCCGCGCGCTGGGCGCCGCCTCCGACGCCCAGCCGCTGCCCTGCCCGACCATCCAGGCCGCGCTCGCCGCGGTCCGGGCTGGCACCGCGGACCGCGCCGTGGTCCCGATCGAGAGCTCGGTGGAAGGCGTCGTCACCGCGACCCTCGACGACCTGACCGCGGGCGGTGACCTGCAGATCCAGGCCGAGCTGCAGCTCCCAATCGCCTTCGCGCTGCTGGCCCGCCCGGGGACCAGGCTGGCGGACGTCCGCACGGTGAGCGGCCACCCGCAGGCCCAGCCCCAGTGCCGCCGCTGGCTGGCCAGCCACCTCCCCGGCGCGGAGTGGGTACCGGCCGCCTCCAACGCCGAGGCGGCCCGCCAGGCCTCGGAGGGGAAGATCGACGCGGCGCTGGCGGGTGCCTTCGCCGCCGCCACCTACGGGCTCGACGTGCTCGCCCACGAGGTCCATGACCGGAAGAACGCCGTCACCCGGTTCGTCGTGGCGGCCCGGGCCGCGCGGCTGCCCGAGCCGACCGGCGCCGATCGCACTACCCTGGCGGCGTTCCTGGCCGACGATCACGCGGGCGCGCTGACCGAGATCCTCACCGAGTTCGTCGTGCGCGGGGTCAACCTGACGACGATCCAGTCGCGGCCGACCGGCGACGGGCTGGGGCGTTACTACTTCTTCATCGACTGTGAAGGGCACATCGCGGACGCGCGGGTGGGCGAGGCCCTGATGGGCCTGCGGCGGCTCTGCGCCGACGTCCGGTTCCTGGGCAGCTACCCGCGCTGCGACGGCGGGCAGACACAGGTGCCCCGCGGGACGTCTGACGCCGAGTTTGCCGCCGCGGCCGAGTGGCTGGACCGCCTGCGCGGCGGTCGCTGAGGGCGGCAGGCCGTCGCGGCTGCCGTTGGGCGGCTAACGGAGTTACAGGTAAGGGCCGGAGGCGCCAGGCGGTCCCGGGCGGCCCATCTCTTCTGGCGGCAGCTGGGAAAGGCCAGGCGGCAGCGCCCGCCGCATCTGCTCCAGCTGCGCTCGTGCCGCCATCTGCTGGGCGAACAGGGTCGTCTGGATGCCGTGGAACAGCCCCTCCAGCCAGCCGACCAGCTGCGCCTGGGCCACGCGCAGCTCGGCCTCGCTCGGCAGCTCGTTCTCGGCGAACGGCAGGGACAGCCGGTCCAGTTCCTCGACCAGTTCGGGCGCGAGCCCGTCCTCGAGCTCCTTGATCGAGCTTTCGTGGATCTCCCGGAGGCGGGCCCGGCTCTTCTCGTCCAGCGGCGCCGCCCTGACCTCTTCCAGCAGCTGGCGGATCATGCTGCCGATCCGCATGACCTTGGCCGGCTGCTCGACCATTTCCGTAACCGGCCGTTCCGAGCTGCCCGGCTGCTCGGCGTCCTCGGCCGGCGAGGTGCCCTCGACGGGCAGGCCGTTCGGGCCGACCACCACCACGTTGGGGCGGTTTCCGAAGTCTGCATTCATCCCGTCACTCATCTTCCTTGTGTACCCCACTAATCTGCCGAGTCGGGCCACCGGGCCAATGCTCCGGCCGCGGTCCCCTCTCCTTTCATCTCACCAGCAATACCTTGCCGGTCTGGTCGCCGGCCTCGAGGATCCGGTGCGCCTCGGCGGCACTGGTCATCGGGACGAGCTGATCTATCACGGGAACCAGTTTGCCCGCGGCAGCCAGCGGCCAGACATTTTCCCGCACCGCCGACACGATGGCGGCCTTCTCCGCCACGGGCCGGGACCGCAGCGTGGTGGCATGGATGCTGGCCCGCTTGCCCTGCAGGACGCCGAGGTCGAGCTCCGCGCGGTTGCCGCCCTGCCGCCCGATGATCACCAGGCGGCCGCCGGTCGCGAGGGCCGACAGATTGCGGGACAGGTAGCTCGCGCCCATTATGTCGAGGATCACGTCCGCCCCGGCTCCCCCCGTGACGTCCTTGACGACCTCGACGAAATCCTCGTTCCGGTAGGAGATGGCGACGTCCGCGCCGAGCGCCCGGCAGCGCGCCAGCTTTTCCGCCGTCCCGGCCGTGCAGATCACCCGTGCGCCGTTCGCCTTGGCCAGCTGGATAGCCACGGTGCCGATCCCGCTCGCGCCGCCGTGCACGAGGAGCGTCTCACCAGGCGCCAGGCCGCCTACCTGGAACACGTTCGAATATACGGTGCAGGTCGCCTCGGGCAGCCCCGCCGCATCCACCACGCCGAGCGTGTCCGGGACGGGCAGCACCTGCCCGGCGGGGACGGTGACCATTTCCGCGTAGCCGCCCCCGGCCATCAGGGCACACACTTCGTCTCCGGGCTTCCACCCGGTCACCTCCGTGCCGACCGCCGCGATGCGGCCGGAGCACTCCATCCCCGGATAGGGCGGTGCGCCGGGCGGCGGCGGGTACAGTCCCTGGCGCTGCAGCAGGTCGGCCCGGTTGAGGCCCGCGGCGGCCACCTCGATGAGGACGTCGCCAGGCCCCGGCTCCGGGTCCGGTACCTCCAGCCACTCCAGCACCTCAGGCCCACCCGGTTTGGTGATGACCACGGCCCGCATATATCACTCCTTGGCGTATTTCCGGTATGGGTTGCGACGGCGAGTGATGAACGCCTAGCTCTATGGCAACGAACGCGAGTGCCCTAGGCTTCCGCTGTAAGCAACCAGGCCCTGCCAGCACAGGGTTGACATTTCCCATTATGAGGAAACGGGGGAGCGGCCTGTGGCGACCGACGACCGCGACCAGCCTGCTGAGGCGGCGGAAGACGCGCGTGACGATATGCCCGCAGGACCACCCGCGTCGCACACAGACAACGGAAAGTCCGGCGCGGACGCCGGGCGGCCGGACCCCTCGGCCGCCGGGCCCGACGACGACGCCAGCCCGGCCCCCCCCGGCACGGCGGAACCGGGTGGGCCGGCTGATGATCATCAGGCTGATGAGCATCAGGCTGATGAGCATCAGGACGACGAGCATCAGGACGACGACTTCGAGCCTTACCTGCCGCCTGGCCCCAACCCGTTCTCCTCGGTGCACCCGCAGGGCCCGCCGCCTTACCGGCTGGCGGGCAACGGGGAACGCCACGATGCCGAGCCGGGACTCAGCGGTTTTGCCGAGCACGGCTACCCGACCGTATCGCCCTACCCGCCACTGCCCCAAGAGCCCCCGGGCGGCGCGGGCGGGCAGGG
>JBEKCN010000271.1:0-5739 GCA_050014855.1 Streptosporangiaceae bacterium
GTCAGGGGACAGCGAGTCCCACTCCGGGACGTCGGGGTCGTGCCGGGACAGCTCCGCGTCGGACGGCATCACGCCGAGTTCCTTCTGCCGGGCGAGCGTGCGCTCCCGGTAGGTGTCCCATCCGTCGTCGAACTGGCCGGCGTACCGGTCGGCCCACTCCTTGGCCACATGATGCGGGGCATGGCCGGCGCCGGTGCAGAAGTGCAGGTAGAACGGCTTGTGTGGGGCGACCTGCTTGGCGTCGGCGATGAACTGGATGGCCTTGTCGGCCAGGTCCTCGGTCAGGTGGTAGCCCTCTTCGGGGGTGCGGGGCGGCTCGACCTGGTGGTTGTCGTAGACCAGCTCTGGGTACCACTGGCTGGTATCCCCGCCCAGGAAGCCGTAGAAGCGCTCGAAGCCACGCCCGAGCGGCCAGCGGTCGAACGGCCCGGCCGCCGATTCGAATTCCGAGGGCATCAGGTGGTACTTGCCGACCATGTAGGTGCTGTAGCCGTGCTGCTGCAGCATCTCAGACAGGAACCCGTTCTCGAACGGGATGCTGCCGTTATAGCCGGGGTATCCGGTTGCCAGCTCGTTGATCGCCGCCGTGGCGTTCGCGTGGTGATTGCGCCCGGTGATGATGCATGAGCGCGACGGGGAGCACAGCGCCGTGGTGTGCATATTGGAATACAGCAGGCCGCCCGCGGCCAGCGCGTCCAGGTTCGGCGTGGCAATCGGGCTGCCGTAGCATCCGAGCTGCCCGTACCCGACGTCATCCAGCACGATCATCAGCACATTCGGCGCCCCCGCGTCCGCGCGCAGCGGCCGGGGCCACGCCGGGCTGGACTCATCCGTCGTCCGCCCGATCACGCCAGGAAACGCGGTGCCCGGCTCGTATTCGTTCAGCGGCATTATCGAGCTCCTATTGGTGGGACGGTCGTGGCCTGTCCGGGCCGGGTCCGGGTCCGGTGTCCTGGGGCTGCCATCGGCGAGCCCGCGGGCTGCGGGCAGAACGCTATTGTCGCCTTTTGTGAACCGGAGCTGATCATCCATCACGGGTGTTTTCAGCCTCTGAATATGGCTTTAACATGGCTCAATGCGAGCGACGGCAGGTCGGGGATTCACGCGGCGATCGGCGCTGGCCGTCATCGTGCTGACGTGCCGGTGAGATCGTGAGCGTTTCCGATCTGGCCATCGTGGCGGCGCTGATATTCGCGTGGGGTACGGTGTCGGCCCGGCTGGAACGGTTTGACGTGACGGCGCCGATCACGTTCGTTATTGCCGGCCTGGTCCTGACGCACGGCCCGCTGGGAGTGCTGGGGTTCACGCCTTCAAACGAGGCGGTGAAGGTCCTGGCCGAGGTCACGCTCGTGCTGGTGCTGTTCTCTGATGCGTCCCGGGTCGGCCTGCGCGACCTGCGCGCCGAACTCGGCCTCTGCCTGCGGTTGCTGGGGATCGGCCTGCCGCTCACGATCGGCCTGGGCACGCTGCTGGCGCTGGCCCTGTTCGGGGGCATCAACATCTGGCTGGCCCTGCTGATCGGCGCGGCCCTGGCCCCCACGGACGCGGCGCTGGGCGCCGGCGTGATGCTCAATCGCGCGGTCCCGGCCAGGATCCGCCGCCTGATTAATCTGGAGAGCGGGCTGAACGACGGGATCGCCACACCGTTCGTGCTGGTCGCGGTGGCGGGAGCGGGGACCGCCGCGCATGAATTCATGACCGGCCCGGGGAGGGCCGTCGCCGAGCTGGCCCTCGGACTGGTTGCCGGCGTGGTGGTGGGCGGCGTGGGCGGCTGGCTGGTCAAGCTGGCCAGCCGCCGCGACTGGGCCGCCGAGGGTTTCGCCGGCGCGGCAGTGCTCGGCTTGGCGGTGTGCGCGTACGCCTCAGCCGTCGCCCTGCATGGCAACGGCTTTATCGCCGCGTTTACCGGCGGGCTGGCGTTCGCCAGCACGGCCGGCCGGCGCGGCGAGCCGCTCGTGCCGTTCGTCGAGGAGACCGGGGCGCTGGTGTCGCTGCTGGTGTGGCTGGCGTTCGGCGCGGTCGTCGTCGCACCGATGTTCGAGCACCTGACCTGGCAGCTCGTGGTGTATGCGGTGCTCAGCCTGACCGTGGTCAGGATGATCCCGGTGGCGCTGGCTCTGATTGGTGCGAAGCTCGGATGGCCCACTACCGCGTTCGTGGGCTGGTTCGGTCCCCGGGGCCTGGCCTCGGTCGTATTCGCGCTCCTGGCGCTGGAGGATCTCGGCGAGAAGGCGGCCGGTCCCGCGGTCCCGGTCATCACCGCCACGGTGCTGCTCAGCGTGATCGCGCACGGCATCAGCGCAGAGCCGCTGGCCCGGCGCTACGGGGCAGCGTCTGCCCGTGCCGAGACGCGCCAGGACCCAGCCGCCCCTCCTGAGCCCGAGGTGCCGACACGCCGGCTCATCCGGCGGGCACCGGGGCGCGACGCTGAGCCGGTACCGCCCGCCGCGGCGGGGTGATACTGGTGAGCGGCGCTTCACGTGGCCCGTTATCCGACCGGCGTTTCCTTTTCGTGCCCCCGGACCAGCCGGCCTCGGCGTCGAGGTAGGCCGCCTGGGTCGATTCACCGACCGACCACCGGGGTCGCTTCGAACGCATGTACCGGTCCCAAGTCCGCGTTCAGTCATGTCCGGTCCTCCGCCTGCAGCGGGCCCGCGGCCCGGTGCATTGACATGACTCACGCGGGTGGCCGGGACGTCACCCATGAAGGGGGATGCTGGCCGGCGCGGGCGTCTGTAGCGTCCTGGACACAACTGTCGGGAGCGAGTCGGGAGCATCCACAGCATGTCCAGGGCGAGATCGTCATGCGCGGCGGCCGACAAGGGCCACCGGCCCCGGCTGGTTCCGCCGAACCCGGTCAGGAACCGGGCCCCGGACCAGTGATGCGGCAGCCCGCTGCCCGCGAGCTGAGCCGGTTCCGGCGGCCCCGGCGGCGTTTGCGGGCGGGGCTGGTGCAGTTGCTGTGCGTGCTGGCCGGGCTAGGGCTGGGCCTGCTGCTGCCGCGGATCTCCACCGGATCCAGCGTGGCCAGCACCCGGGTGACCGAGGTGCTGGTCACGATCGGATTCGGCACCCTGGGGCTGGTCAGCGTCATCTTCTCGCTGCTTTTCCTGGTCGTGCAGTGGGCCTTCGGGAGCCTGTCGCCCCGGCTGAACCTGTTCCGTGACGACCCGGTCGTGTGGCGAACGTTCGGGGTGGCCTTGGGCGTGTTCGTGTTCTCGGTCACCTCTGCCCTGGTCATCGCCAACGACCAGCAGGTGTCGGTGGTCGTGCCGGCCGTGGAAGTAGCCGCCGTACTCCTTACGGTCGCCCTGATGCGGGTCCTGCAGGTAAGAGCCTTCACGTCCATCCAGCTGGCCCCGACGCTGGCGGCAATCGCTGCGGAAGGCCGCGGCATCGTGGACGACCTGTATCGCCAACCCTGCCCGGCGGGGGCGCATCCTGACGTGGTGCTGCCACCCCTGCACCGCGCCGTCGCGTGGCCGCACGGGCAGGCCACCTTGCAGCAGGTCCACCTGCCCCGCCTGCTCGAGGCGGCCGGCAGCGCCGTGATCGTGCTCCAGGCCGGCATCGGTGACACGCTTCAGCAGGGTGCGCCGGTCGCCAATCTGCACGGTGGCGAGGTGGCCGACGAGGCCGTACTCCGCGGTCTGGTGACCGGGCAGGAACGAACCTTTCACCAGGATCCGCTGTTCGCGTTCCGGCTGCTGGCCGATATCGGCCTGCGGGCGCTGTCTCCGGCGGTCAACGATCCGGCCACCGCCGTGCAAGTGCTCGACACCATGCAGAGCATCCTCAGCACGCTGGTGACACGGGACCTCGACGTCGCCGATATCCTGGACGGCTCCGGGGCGGTCCGAGTGGTCCTGGCCCTTCCGTCCTGGGACGACTACCTGCGCACCAGCTTGGACGATCTCATCGAGTCCGGCGCCCAATCTCCTATGGTGCTGCTGCGGGCCCGGGCGCTGCTCATCACTTTGCTGAGTACTGCGCCGCCACACCGCCGGTCGTCGATCGCATGGCGGCTCCAGCACGCCCAAGATCTCATGGCCGGCAACTTCCCGGCGATCTGGCGAGACGCCGGGGGGCAAGATCCAGGATGAGCGCGGGCAGGAAACATGCACGGTAACGTCGAAGTCGCCGGGCGTTCGGCCGCACGTCATCTGGCACTGGACCGGGGGTAGTCATTGACGACGATCGCCAGACGCGCGGCGCAGGCCGTGTGGCGGCTGAGGAGGTTGGCGTGACCAACCTGGAGAAGGTCGACCACATCGTCGTCTTGATGCTCGAGAACCGCTCGTTCGATCACATGCTCGGGTACCTGTCGCTTGAGGGCGGCCGCGGCGATGTCGATGGTTTGCGCGGGGAGTTCGCCAACGAGCATGATGGGCGCAGCTATCCCATCCATCATCTCGACAGCACGTCGATTGCCGACGATCCCGATCACTCGGCCAGCTCGGTTGATCTGCAGATCGGCGGCGGCGCGATGGACGGTTTCGTCACCAGCTTTGCCGGCACGCTCTCGCGCCGCGGCGTCGAGGATGGGGATCCGGCGCGCGTGATGGGCTACTACAACGCCGCCGATGTCCCGGTTTACGATCACCTCGCCCGCGAGTTCGCGGTGTGTGATCGCTGGTTCAGCTCGGTTCCCGGCGCCACCTGGCCCAACCGGCTGTATGCGATTTGCGGCCGCGCCGCGGGGAGCCGCGATGACCTGCCGCACAACCTGCCGCCGCTGTACAACCAGCCGTCGTTCGTGCGCCACCTGGACGCTCACGGCATCATGTGGCGCTGGTATTCCTTCGAAGGGGGGACCCTGCGTTTCGCCGACGCCCACTACGCGCTCGGCCACCACGACAGGTTCGCGTTCTTTAGCAAGACCAACCTGAACTGGAAAGCCCGGCTCGAAGTCAGGATCGATACCCGAGAGGCGAGCTTCCTCGAGGACGCCGCCCGGGGCACGCTGCCGTCGGTCTCCTGGATCGACCCGAATTTCAGCAACTTCAACCCCATCGGCTTCCAGCCCAACGACGACCACGCACCGGCGGACATCAAGGACGGCCAAGAGCTGGTGCTCGCCATCTACCACGCGCGGCTCCGGGACACGAAGACACCAGGTCCCGGAGCCACGGCCTTTGCCTCGGGACGAAGAGGCCGCCGGGTCGGGGGAGAACTTCACGCGGGTCTAAGCCTTATGCATCGTTGCTGCCGGCGGCCGGGAGAGCGGATGGGCCGGGGAAAAGCGCAGCGGAGCCTAGGCGGACGGTAGTACGTCGATGTCGAACTCGTTGCCTTCGGGATCGGCCATGCAGCGCCAGGTGAACCCTTCCAGTTCACGGGTGGTTCCGGGCTCGAGCCACCGGCCGCCGAGCCGTTCGACCTCCTGGTGGTCGGGGCGGGCATCGCCGGGTTCGCTTCCGCCAACGCCCTGATTCACGCCGGGGTCGAGTGTGTGGTCCTTGAGGCGCGAGACCGGGCCGGCGGGTGATCAGGTAACGGACCTATCGGGCTTATCAGCGAGAGAGACCGCTTCGCCGTCGCAGCGCTTCGACGGCGTTCCAGCGGAGGGCTCCAGCCAGGTCGCGTGCGTGCTCGACCATCGAGTAGTCAGGTTGGGTGTCGACGTCACGCAGCGCCTGGTCGAGGTTGAGGCCGTGTTGCTCAAGCACAATTGAGAAGTCCCGACGCATCGGACTGAGCTGGCCATATCCGAAGGAACGATAGATGCGGGGAAACTGG
>JBEKCN010000272.1:0-5734 GCA_050014855.1 Streptosporangiaceae bacterium
CCCGTGACGGCGATCCGCACCGATCAGTGGAACGAGTCGCCGCAGGCGCAGGAACCCGACGCGTTGGGGTTGTCGATCGTGAAGCCCTGCTTCTCGATCGTGTCCACGAAGTCGATGGTCGCACCCATCAGGTACGGGGCGCTCATCTTGTCCGTAACCACCTCGACACCACTGAACTCAGCCACGATGTCACCGTCGATGGAACGGTCATCGAAGTAGAGCTGGTAGCGGAGACCCGAGCAGCCACCCGGCTGCACGGCGATGCGCAGCTTGAGATCGTCCCGGCCTTCCTGGGCAAGCAGGTTGCTGACCTTCACGGCCGCACCCTCGCTGAGGATGACACCCTGCTGCGTGGCCTCTTGCTGAACGGTCATCTGTTTCTGGCTCCCGCCTCGATATGGACCGGCGTGATCTGACGTGTTGTCACAACGATAAGCCCGGCCGCGGCATTCCGCTGCCCGGTGGTGTCAGTATTCACACGCTTGTCGTGCTCACAGTGCTGGCCATGGTCATAGGCCCGGCGCGCCCCAGACCGGGAACCAGCGGGACAGGTCCTGCTCCATCTTCAGTTCGCCCTCCAGGACGCCCTTGATCTGCAGCTCCAGCCCGCTGTCCCGGTGCTCGCCGGGCAGCGGCGCGAACGGGTAGAACGTACCGCGTTTGAACAGGTACACCAGCGCCAGCCGGCGCTGCTGCTCGTCGCGGAAGGCGACCAGCGTGCAGAGCAGCTGGGGCCCGAAGCCGTTGTCCACCAGCGCGGAGTTCACCGCGTGCAGATCGGTGACCAGGTCCTCGATCTCGGTGGACATGTGCGAGCTGACCAGCCAGGTGAACCCGTACGAGTCCTTGGTCACCTCGACCGGCAGCGTGCCGCTCTTGGCTCCGCTCATGTCGAGCAGCTCGCGGACGTCCTTCTCGACGTCCGCGAACGCCCGGCCCTCGACCGGGCGGAAACAGACCGAGCCGGTCCCAGTCGGCGTGAAACCGGTCGCCGCCTCCAGCGTCACCGCCGCCGACGGCAACTGGAACAGTACGTCCAGGTTGGGCTGGACCGGTTTCGTCCGGCCGAGCAGGGTGTCGAGGAAACCCACGGCTAGTGCTGCCCCAGCTGCTGGGAGATCTTGGCCAGCTGCGCCAGCCGCTTATCCAGCGACGGGTGAGTGGAGAACAGCTCCCCGAACTTCGACTGGGCCTGCTGCGCGCTGAGCGCGGGGGCAAAGAAGAACGCGTTCAGCGGCGCGGCCTCGCGCAGATCCTTCGTCGGGATGCGGGCGATGCTCCCGCTCACCTTCTGCAGGGCGCTGGCCAGCGCGGACGGCTGCCCGGTGAGCAGCGCGCCGGACCGGTCGGCGGCCAGCTCGCGGTAGCGGGACAGCAGCCGGATGAGCAGGAAGCTGATCGCGTACACCACGATGCTGACGGCCATGATGATCAGCAGGATGGGCAGCGCGCCCTGGTTGTTGTTGTTGCCGCCGCCCCGGCGGCCACCGCCGCCGAACAGCTCGCCGTAGAAGGAGAACCTGATCAGCAGGCCCGCGATGATGGCCAGGAACGAGGCGACCGTCATCACCATGACGTCCTTGTGCGCCACGTGCGACATCTCGTGCGCGATGACGCCCTCGAGCTCCTCGGGCGTCAGCCGGCGCATCAGGCCCCGCGTCACGCACAGCACGGCGTGCTCGCTGTTCCGGCCGGTCGCGAAGGCGTTCGGCAGGTCCGTCGGGGAGATCGCGATCCGCGGCTTGGGCATGTCCGCCAGCGCGCAGATCCGGTCGACTATGCCGTGCAGCTCTGGCGCCTGCTGCGGGGTGACCAGCTGCGCCCCAGCGGTGGACAGAGCGATCTTGTCCGAGTAGAAGAAGGATCCGATGGCCAGCCCGCCACCGAGCACGACCGCGAAAAAGACGATCGCGGCGTCGGAGGCGTGCACAGCAGCCGAGATCCCGATGATTGCGGCGACAAACGCCACGAATACGAGCCCGAGCAGGAACATGGTCAGGCCCATGCGGACCGTCAGTCCCCGGTCGGGCGCATACCTAGTGCGCGCCACCACGTCACCTCCAGTTCATGGTCCGGGGCAGGCTTGGCCCAGCCCCGGTAGTACTACAGTCAATCTATCCGGGTGACGCTGGAAACGTTATGAACGTTCCCTTACCATACGCTGAGACCGGGACGGCCGCAGGGCGCAGCGGGTGGCGGGCATGATCGGGCCTGACCGCCGGCCTCAGCCGGGGATTAGCCCTTCGTCCGTCATCATCTTGCGCACCTCGGCGAGGTCCGCATCCTCGTACGGCAGGATCAGTTCCGATGGTTGCAGGCTATCGGCCGGTACCGGTGTCCCGGCCGCACGTGCCCCTGCGATCAGGGCTTTCAGCGCACGGCGGAACGCGGGTTCGTCACCGGCGTCGATCGCGGCGGTCAGCCGGGCGTCCAGGTCGCTGAGCCCGGCCGTGGCCGGGTCGTCGATGCTGAGCTGGCCCTCACCCAGAATCCGGACGATCACGGCTGATCACTGGTCCGCGGCGGGTCGGCCGACGGAATGGCCGACTCGCCCACGTCGGAGGCGGGAATCGTTGGCTCGCCCGCCGTGGGCGCGCCGTTGCCGGAAGGCGGCTGCACACCGTCGGCCGTCTGCGGCGGGGCCGGGGCAGTCCGGCCGGAGTTGCTGTTGCGGGCCGCGTTCCCCTCGGAGCCGCCCGGCGGGCCGGCCTCCAGCTCCGGGGTGGCGCCACTGCCCAGCTCGCCCCGCAGCTTCTGCAGCTCCAGCTCGACGTCGTTGCCGGCGCCCATCCGGTCCAGCTCGGCCTGGATGTCGTCCCGTGGCGTGCCCGAGACATCTTCCAGCGCACCGGAGGCCAGCAGCTCGTCGATGGCCCCGGCGCGCGCCTGCATCTGCGCGGTCTTGTCCTCGGCGCGCTGAATGGCCATCCCCACGTCGCCCATCTCCTCGGAGATGCCGGAGAAGGCCTCGTTGATCCGGGTCTGGGCCTCGGCCGCGGTGTAGGTGGCCTTGATGGTCTCCTTCCGGGTGCGGAAGGCGTCCACCTTGGACTGCAGCCGCTGCGAGGCGACCGTGAGCTTCTCCTCTTCGGCCTGCAGCGAGGCATACTGCGCCTGCAGATCGTTGAGCTGGCTCTGCGCCGACGAACGGCGGGTCAGGGCCTCACGGGCCAGGTCCTCACGGCCTGCTCCGAGCGCGTCACGGGCCTGCTTCTCCAGCTTGTTCGACTGCTGCTGGATCTGGTTCATCTGCAGCTCGACACGCTTCCGGGAGGTGGCCACATCCGCGACACCGCGCCGGACCTTCTGCAGCATCTCTAGCTGCCGCTGATAGGAGTAGTCCAGGGTCTCACGGGGATCTTCCATCCGGTCCAGGGCCTTGTTGGCCTTGGAGCGGAAGATCAATGTGACCCGCTTCATCACGCTCATAGACGCGGCCGTCCCCTTCGTGCCTGTGCCCGCCTCCATGCCGTGACGGCGGCCGCCGTCACGGCGTGCAGGGCAGACACTGCCGCCCAGTTATCAATTGGCATCCACCCTACGCGGTGCCCCGCGCACGGGCGACCATGAGAGCCAGCCGGTAGTTTTTGCCCGCGCCGCCCGGTTCATCCGCGCTGCTGTTCCACTAGGCTGATCGCGTGTTCCGACGAGGTAACGCCGGGGCGCGCGGCGGCACTGCCCAGGACGACCAGGGCGCGCAGAGCCCGGGCGGCCCGCAGGCGACAGAGACAGCAGAAACGGCCCGCACGCGGCCGGCCGCCGAGGCGGCCAAGGGACGACCCACGCCCAAGCGCAGTGAGGCCGAGCGGGGCCGCCGGCAGGGCATCACCGGCACCCCGGCGGGCCGGAGCTCGGGCCGGAGCGGCTCCGCCAGCGGCGGAGCCGGGCGGGCCAGCAAAGGAGCCGGGCGGGCGACCAGCAAAGAGGACCGGCTGCGGCGCAATGAGGCGATGCGGCGGGGCGAGGAATGGGCGCTCCCGGCCCGCGACCGGGGCCCGGTGAAGGCGCTGGTGCGGGACTACGTCGACTCGCGCCGGCGGATCAGCGAGTACTACATGTACGTGATGCTCATCCTGGTGATCCTGCTGTTCATCCGCGTGCCCTCGATTCAGCGGCTCGCCGAGCCGGTCGTGCTGCTGCTGATCGTGTTCGTCATCGTCGACGCCTGGCTCCTGCGGATGAACCTGAAGCGGCTGATCCCCCAGCGCCTGCCGGGCCAGAGCGCCCGCGGCGTGACCATATATGCCGTCTTCCGCGCGCTGCAGATCCGCCGGTTCCGGATGCCGCCGCCCCGGGTCACCCCCGGTACGAAGGTCTGACCAGCGCTGATCTTAGGGTCTCGGTATGGAATATCGACATCTGGGCAAAAGCGGCCTCAAGGTCAGCGAGCTGACCTACGGCAACTGGATCACCCACGGCTCGCAGGTCGAGGAGGACGCAGCGCGCAGCTGTGTCGCGGCCGCGCTGGACGAGGGAATCACCAGCTTCGATACCGCGGACGTGTACGCGGGAACCCGCGCTGAAGAGGTCATGGGACGCGCCCTGGCCGGCACCCGCCGTGAATCGATCGAGATCTTCACCAAGGTGTACTGGCCGACCGGCGCCGGCCCGAACGACCGGGGCCTGTCGCGCAAGCACATCATCGAGTCGATGAACGGCTCGCTGCGCCGTCTCGGCACCGACTACGTTGATCTCTACCAGGCGCACCGGTATGACCACGAGACGCCGCTGGAAGAGACGCTGCGGGCCTTCGAGGATCTGGTCCGGCAGGGCAAGGCGCTGTACATCGGGGTGTCCGAGTGGCGGGCCGAGGAGATCGCGGCGGCCCTGCGGGTCGCCGAGCAGATGGGCTTCGACCGGATCGTGTCGAACCAGCCGCAGTACAACATGCTGTGGCGGGTCATCGAGTCCGAGGTCATCCCGCTGTGCGAGAAGGAAGGCATCGGGCAGATCGTCTTCTCCCCCATTGCGCAGGGAGTGCTTACCGGCAAGTACCGGCCGGGTGAGCAGCCGCCGGCCGATTCCCGCGCCACCGACCAGGCGGGCGGGGCCAACTTCATCAGCCGCTGGATGCGGGACTCGCTGCTGGCCAAGGTGCAGCAGCTCAAGCCGATCGCGGACGAGGCCGGGCTCTCGCTGGCCCAGCTCGCGGTGGCCTGGACGCTGCAGAACCCGGACGTGTCGGCGGCGATCATCGGGGCCACCCGCCCGGAGCAGGTGCGGGAGAACGCGCAGGCCTCGGGGGTGAAGCTGGAGGCCGGGCTGCTGCGGCGCATCGACGAGGTGCTCGGCGATGACATCGAGCGTGACCCGGCGCGCACCGCGAGCCCGGCCGCCCGCCCTTAACGTCGGTGCTGGCCCGGGGGCGACCCCCGGAACCCCCCGCTGCGCTCCGCGCCCCGCTGGGGTACTTCGCCGACACACCGGCCACTCACCCAGGCCTTCGGCCTGGGGTCGCTGGGCCGGTAACGATCGTCTCGCCGTAGCCCGCATGGGCGACTGTTGAATGCGGCCGGAACTTGCGGGTCCCGTAGCGCCCGGACGGAGCTGCCCGGCGAGCTAGCGGAGCCCCCGGGTCGCGTATGGGCGGGGGCTCAGGTCGCCGGGTGGAGGCTCATCGGGCCGTACTCCTTGCGATCGTCCTCGAGCAGCGTCACCTGATCCACGCCCGCTTCCAGCAAGCCGCGCCAGTTCTCGCCGAGCCAGCTCTCGGCGTCGCCCTGGCTGGCGAAGA